>CAZROZ010000051.1:0-9892 GCA_964601745.1 uncultured Lachnospiraceae bacterium
GGTCTCCGACCCGGCAAGCCTCCGGTGGATTATCTCACCAAGGTGCTGAATAATATCATCTTTATCGGCGCGGTGGGGCTGACCATCATCGCGGTGCTCCCCTTTATCTTCTCCGGCGCATTCGGGGCGGATGTATCCATCGGCGGCACCAGTCTGATCATCGTGGTCGGCGTGGTGCTGGAGACCCTCAAACAGATCGAGTCTCAGATGCTGGTGCGCCACTACAAGGGATTTTTGAGCGATTGACGGGTCGGGAACTGTCGTCGGATTTCCTGATGACAGCTTTGGTTCACGGTCTTTTTAGGTGAACTTTGATATCCTAATGTTTTTACAATTTGCTGTTTTGACAACATGATTTTTGATAACATGATGTCTGAGACCTGACCAGAAGGAGGAGACGGACCAGTGAAGATTGTCATGCTGGGTGCCCCCGGAGCGGGCAAAGGAACACAAGCAAAAAAAATTGTGGATAAATACGGAATTCCTCAGATTTCCACCGGAGATTTGTTCCGGGCCAATATCAAGGCGGGAACGGAATTGGGGAAAAAGGTGACGAGCTACATGGATCGGGGTGCACTGGTGCCGGATGATCTGGTACTGGACCTGGTGATGGACCGGCTGTCCCAGGATGACTGCCAAAACGGGTATGTGCTGGACGGATTCCCCCGTACCATTCCTCAGGCGCAGGCGCTGACTGCCGCTTTGAAGGAGAAGGGTGAGAAGCTGGATTATGCCATCAATGTGGATGTACCGGATGAAGCTATCGTGAACCGGATGGGAGGACGCAGAGCCTGTGTGGGCTGCGGCGCCACCTATCATGTGGTTTTTAATCCGCCGAAAAAAGAGGGAATCTGTGATGTGTGCGGGAAAGAATTGATTCTGCGCAATGATGATAAGCCGGAGACAGTCCAGAACAGACTGAATGTGTATCATCAGCAGACCCAGCCTCTCATCGACTACTATCAGGAAGAGGGAATTCTTCGCCAGGTGGACGGCACCCAGGAGATGGACGCTGTGTTCGCGGAGATCACCGCACTACTTGGAGCGTAATCATGGCGGTAACCATTAAGTCAGAGAGTGAGATTGCAAAGATGCGGGAGGCCGGCAGGCTTCTCGCTCTTATGCACGAAGAACTTCACAATATGATTCGTCCCGGTATCACTACCATGGATATCAATAAACGGGGAGAAGCCATCATCCGCAAGTTCCATTGTATCCCCAATTTCCTGCACCAGGACGGGTTTCCGGCATCTATCTGTGTCTCCTTGAATGATGAAGTCGTCCACGGAGTCCCCAGCAAATTCCGGGTTCTGGAGGAGGGAGATATCGTCAGTCTGGACGCGGGACTCATCTATGAGGGGTATCATTCCGACGCCGCCAGGACCTGGCCGGTGGGCAAGGTGAGTCCGGAGGCAGAGAGGCTCATGCGGGTTACCCGGGAGAGCTTTTTCCAGGGCATACAGTTCGCCAGACCCGGATACCACATCCGGGATATCTCCAAGGCGATTCAGACTTTTGTAGAGGGAAACGGCTTTTCTGTGGTTCGGGATCTGGTGGGACACGGCATCGGCCGGTCTCTGCACGAGGATCCCGGCGTTCCGAATTTTGTCGGAGGCGGAAGAGGCATTCGACTGCAGAAGGGTATGACACTGGCAATTGAGCCCATGGTAAATGCGGGACGTTATGATGTGTGGTGGCTGGAAAATGATATGACGGTGGCCACCGAGGATGGTTCTCTCTCCGCCCATTATGAGAATACGGTGCTGATCACTGACGGAGAACCGGAAATTTTGACATTGATCGGCCAGGAGGAAATATAATGTCGAAAGCGGATGTTTTGGAAGTAGAAGGTACTGTGGTAGAAAAGCTGCCCAATGCGATGTTCCGGGTGAAATTGCAGAACGGTCATGTGGTACTTGCCCATATCAGCGGAAAACTGCGGATGAATTTTATCCGGATTCTTCCGGGCGACAGGGTGACGATGGAATTGTCTCCCTATGACCTGACTAAGGGACGTATCATCTGGCGTGACAAATAAGTTTTCCGGTTCAAGGGAGGGTACCTGGGAAGCCGGTGGCGTGGGAACGGATCCCGGCTCTGCAAGAAATGCCTGGAACTGGGTGATTTGATTTCCGTGGATGTGCGGAAAATGCTTGCCACGATTTCAGAGAGATGATATAATATCTGCCGATTTTTTGAGTTGAGAGGAGGTGCCAGAATGAAGGTGAGGTCTTCCGTGAAACCGATGTGTGAGAAATGCAAGGTGATTAAGAGGAAGGGAAGCGTCCGGATTATCTGTGAGAATCCCAAGCACAAACAGAGACAGGGCTGATTATCTGAGAGAATCGATGGATTTACCAGTTTCGAAAATAAATATCGGATAGCACTTGCTTTTGTGTTGCGGACAGGGCGTGCATGAGACGCCTGATGTCAGTGATACTGTGGGAGCGTTCCTATTGTTCCGAGAGGATGGGGCGCTTTTTGGCCGCTTTTCCTATTTGGAGAGGCGACCGCGGCTCATGAGAGACTGAGTTCGTCATGGTTTAAGCGGCTGACGGGAGATACCATCGTCTGGTGGACAGAGATGGTGTCTTTCGGTTCTTCTTGACTGCCGGCCATGCGTTTTGCCGGCAATTTTTTTGACAAGGAGGAGCATACTTTCATGGCTCGTATCAGTGGTGTAGATTTACCAAGAGATAAGCGCGTAGAGATCGGACTTACCTACATCTACGGTATCGGCAGATCCAGTTCCAACCGCATTTTGGCGGAGGCCAATGTGAATCCGGACACCAGAGTGAAGGATCTGACAGACGAGGAAGTGGCCAGAATTCGTGACGTCATTGATGCCACTCAGATGGTAGAAGGTGACCTTCGCAGAGAGGTCGCGATGAATATTAAGAGATTACAGGAAATCGGCTGTTATCGCGGGATCCGTCACAGGAAGGGACTGCCGGTTCGTGGACAGAATACCAAGACCAACGCCAGAACGAGAAAAGGTCCCCGGCGCACGGTAGCCAATAAGAAGAAATAATCGGTAGGAGGGTTTCGCAATGGCAAAGAAAACTTCGGCAAAGAAGGTTACGAAGAAGCGCGTCAGAAAGAATATCGATCGCGGACAGGCGCATATCTCGTCCTCTTTCAATAATACAATTGTTACGCTGACTGATTCAGAGGGGAACGCGATTTCCTGGGCCAGTGCAGGCGGATTGGGTTTCCGCGGTTCTAGAAAATCGACACCTTACGCGGCCCAGATGGCGGCGGAGGCAGCGGCGAAGGCAGCTTTGGTTCACGGGCTCAAGGCAGTGGACGTGATGGTGAAGGGACCCGGTTCCGGCAGAGAGGCTGCCATCCGTGCCCTGCAGGCATGCGGCATCAACGTGCTGAGCATCACCGATGTGACTCCGGTACCCCACAATGGATGCCGGCCGCCGAAGCGCAGAAGAGTTTAATGGGAGGGACGAACGATTATGGCAAGAGATTTTACCCCTGTTTTAAAGAGATGCAGATCCTTAGGACTCGATCCCACTTATATGGGGATTGATAAGAAATCAACCCGTACCAATCCGAGAGCTGGCAAGAAGATGAGTGAGTACGGGATGCAGCTTCGGGAAAAACAGAAAGCAAAATTCATCTATGGTGTGCTGGAGCGGCCTTTCCGCAATTATTTTGAGAAGGCACAGAAGCTGAAATACGGCACCACCGGCGAGAATCTGCTGATCCTGCTGGAACTGAGGCTGGACAATATCGTATATCGCCTGGGCTATGGCCGCACCCGGAAGGAAGCCAGACAGGAAGTCGGGCATAAGCATGTGACGGTCAACGGCAAGGTCGTCAATATCCCCTCTTATCAGGTGAAAGCTGGCGACGTCATTGAAATCAAAGAGAAAGCGAAATCTTTACAGCGCTATAAAGATGTTCTGGAAGTGACCGGCGGCAGGATGGTGCCGGCGTGGCTGGAGCAGGATCAGGAGAATTTGTCCGGCGTGGTGCGGGAGATTCCCACCAGAGAGCAGATTGATACCCCTGTGGATGAAGTGCTTATCGTAGAGTTGTACTCAAAATAATCCATGTTTTGAGTTAATTCGACCATGGAGAAACACGAAACCAGAAAAGGAGGGTCATCCGTGTTTGATTTTGAGAAACCGAATATTGAGATTGCAGAGATTTCTGACGACAAGAAACATGGCCGTTTCGTGGTAGAGCCCCTGGAGCGAGGATACGGCAACACGCTGGGCAATTCCCTGCGCCGTATCATGCTGTCTTCCCTTCCCGGGACGGCGGTGAGCCAGGTAAAGATTGACGGCGTGGTGCATGAATTCAGCGCCATCCCCGGTGTCAAGGAAGATGTGACTGAGATCATCATGAACATCAAGAATCTGGCCATCAAGAATACCAGTGCGACGGGAGAGCCCAAGACCGCCTATATCGAGGCAAGCGGCGAGTGTGTCGTCACCGGCGGAGACATCCATGCGGACCCGGATATCGAGATTATCAACCCGGATCAGGTGATTGCCACGCTCTCCGGCGGACCGGACTGCCGGCTTTTCATCGAGCTGACCATCGTCAACGGACGGGGCTATGTGGGGGCGGACCGCAACAAAGATCCCGATCAGCCCATCGGCACCATTTCCATTGATTCTATCTTTACCCCGGTGGAACGGGTCAATCTGACCGTGGAGAATACCCGGGTGGGGCAGATCACAGATTATGATAAGTTGACACTGGACGTCTATACCAACGGGACGCTGGGACCGGATGAGGCGGTGAGCCTGGCCGCCAAGGTGCTCAGTGAGCATCTGAAGTCTTTCATTGATCTCTCCGAACATGCCAAGGCTGCCGAGGTCATGGTGGAAAAGGAGGACAATGAGAAGGAGAAGGCACTGGAGATGAATATCGACGAGCTGGAATTATCGGTTCGCTCGTACAACTGCCTGAAACGCGCCGGCATCAATACCGTGGAGGAGCTCTGCAGCAAGACCTCGGAGGATATGATGAAGGTGCGCAATCTGGGACGCAAATCACTGGAAGAGGTACTCTCCAAGCTCAAGGAACTGGGATTGTCTCTGAATATTAACGACCAGTCCCAGAATTAAGCTTAACCAAACAGAATGTGAGAGAAACGCTTTCCCTTTCGACATGCCAGCCGGATTTTGTGCATCAGTGGAAAGTCAGCGTGTGGGGAATGTCGATGGACGAGTTATCGCACATTTTCTGTAGAATTCCTGTAGGGAGGTAAATTTAAAATGGCGAAGTATAGAAAGCTTGGCAGGACCTCTTCCCAGAGAAGAGCGCTCATGAGAAACCAAGTGACCTACTTATTATATCACGGCAGGATTATCACGACCGAGGCGAGAGCCAAGGAGATCCGCAAATGGACGGAGAAGTTGATTGCCCTGGCAGTGCGGGAAAAGGATCACTACGACATGGTGAATGTGTCGGTGAAGGTTCCCCGCAAGGACAAGGACGGCAGACGGGTGAAGGAAGTCGTGGACGGCAAGAAGAAGACAGTTTACGATACGGTGCAGAAGCAGATCAAGAAAGATCAGCCCTCCCGCCTTCACGCGAGACATCAGATGCTGAAGATTCTCTATCCGGTGACGGATGTGCCGAAGGATAATGCCGGGCGGAAGAAAAACACCAAAGAGATCAATATGCCCAACAAACTGTTTGATGAGATTGCGCCGAGGTATGCCAATCGGAACGGCGGCTATACCCGGATTGTAAAGATCGGGCAGAGAAAGGGCGATGCCGCCATGCAGGTGCTGATTGAATTGGTGTGAGTGCTGCGCAGGCGCATCAGATGTGTGATGAGAAGTTTATGGGAGCTCGGGGGAATATTCCCGGGCTCCTGCTTTTTTGACAGGGAAAGTGGGACGTTCCTTCTTTTTTGACGAGGAAAGTGGGACTTTTCTTCTTTGACAGGGAAAGTGGGAAGTTTCTTCTTTGACAGGGAAAGTGGGACGTTCCTTCATTGGAAATCGGGGAGTGCAGGACAGGTTATGACTACCACTGAGATTGCTATGCCGGAAAATGCCCGGGAGGCCTTTATCAGAGCCGAACACGTCAGGTATGAGTATGTCACGGAGGAGGAATCCGGTGACGCACTGAAGAAAAGTGCTTTGAATGATGTCTCTTTTTCCGTTGCTCCTGGGGAATTTATCGGCATTCTAGGTCAAAACGGCTCTGGAAAATCGACATTGGCCAGGCATATCAACGCATTGCTCGCCCCGACTTCCGGCACGATATGGGTGGATGGGAAGGACACCAAAGCGGAGGAGAACAGACTCTCCATCAGACAGCAGGCTGGGATGGTATTTCAAAATCCGGATAATCAAATCGTAGCCAGCGTGGTGGAGGAGGATGTGGGATTCGGCCCGGAAAACCTGGGCATTCCCACAGATGAGATCTGGCAGCGGGTGGAGGAGAGTCTGGATGCGGTAGGGATGCTCTCTCATCGGCTTTCCTCGCCTACCCAATTATCTGGTGGGCAAAAGCAGCGGGTCGCGATTGCCGGCGTGATGGCTATGCAGCCCGCCTGCATTATCCTGGATGAGGCCACGGCCATGCTGGATCCGGCGGGGAAAGCAGAAGTTCTGAGAACAATCCGGGAATTAAATCAAAAGAAAAAGGTGACAGTGCTCTGGATTACCCATGACATGGAAGAAGTGGTCCTGGCTCATCGAATCTTTGTGCTGGATCAGGGGCGGATCGCGCTGACCGGTACGCCACGGGAGGTCTTCGCCAGAGAGGATGTCCTTCAGCAGCTCTCCCTCGCCTTGCCCTCCGCTATGAAGGTGGCGGCGTCTTTGCGGGAACGGGGTCTTCCCCTGCCCCAGGGCATCATGACGGAGGAGGAACTGACCGGGGCACTGGAGCACCTCTGGAACCAATATGAGGAGGGCATATGGGCGTAACCTGTGAATCGTGCTATTTTTCCTATCAAGCAGGCACCCCTCTCGCCCGCGCAGCGCTGCAGAATATCACCCTCTCTCCTCCGGAGGACGAGTGGACCTGTCTCATCGGCCATACAGGATGTGGAAAATCCACGCTTTTGATGCTCCTATCCGGGTTGCTGAAACCGGACAGCGGCGCATTGCTTCTGGATGGAGAAAATATCTGGACGGATAAAAATGCCAGGCGCAGCTTGAAGAAAAAAGTGGGACTGGTCTTTCAGTATCCGGAATACCAATTATTCGAGGAGACAGTGCTGCAGGATGTGATGTTCGGACCCATAAATCTAGGATTCTCCAAACCGGAGGCAGAGGAGAAGGCAAAATGGGGACTCTCTCAGGTGGGTATGGGACCGGAATTTTATGAACTTTCCCCCTTTGCGCTCTCCGGTGGACAAAAGCGCAGAGCCGCCATAGCTGGCGTGCTGGCTATGGAACCGGATATTCTGCTGATGGACGAGCCCACCGCGGGATTGGATCCGGCGGCAAAGGAAGAATTGTTGACGCTGATGAAGCGGTGGCAGGTGGAGCGGGGACTGACTCTGGTGGTTTCCAGCCATGATATGGAGGAGGTAGCGCAGAGGGCGGACCTGGCTGTGGTGATGAAAGAGGGAAAAATCCTGTTTGAGGGGACACCGGGGGAGACCTTTTCCCAGGAAGATTTGCTGAGAGAGGCGGGGCTTTCTCTGCCGGCGGGGTGCAGGATCGCGAAGCGCTGCAGGGAAGCGAAGATTCCGATTCCCGGCAACCCGTTGACGGTCCGGGAAGTGACGGATGCCATTTGTCAGACGTTTCAAGCGAGATTCGGGCAAGTGGCTTTCAAGTCGAAAGAGAGAAGCCCTGCAGGGGTGAGATTCGCTGCGGACGGGCCAGGGCAGGGAGCGGACGCGGCAGGAGGAGAGCAAAGATGCGGGGATTGACCATCGGTCAGTATTATCAAGGAGATTCTATCATTCATCGATTAGATCCCAGGGTGAAATTATTGGGGACGGTTCTCTTTTTGATTTCTTTATTTTTATTTGACAGCTTTTCCGGCTATCTGGTGGTGCTGGCGCTTTTGGGCGCGGTGATCCTCTCTTCCGGCATTCCCTTTTCCCTGCTCTTTAAAAGCTGGAAAAATATCTTGTTTTTTTTGATCTTTTTGTCCTGCTTTCACCTTTTCTTTACCCGAGAAGGGACGGTACTGCTTTCTTTCTGGGTGATCCGGATTACGGATGTGGGCATTCGAAACGGAATTTTCATGGCGCTGCGGTTGACTTTTCTGGTAACTTCCTCTGCACTGCTGACATTGACCACCACACCCAATCAGCTGACAAACGGCCTGGAAAAGGGCCTCTCCCCCCTGGCGAAATTGGGTGCTCCCGTGGGGATGTGGGCGATGGCCATCTCCATCGCGCTGCGCTTTTTGCCGATTCTGGTGGAGGAGACGGACAAAATTCAAAAGGCACAGGTCGCGCGGGGCGCCAGGTTTGACGAGGGCAATTTGTTTGCCAGGGCGAAGGGCCTGATTCCCCTTTTCGTGCCGCTCTTTGTCTCTGCGTTTCGCCGGGCTTCGGACCTGGCATTGGCTATGGAGGCTAGATGTTATCACGACGGCCCGGGACGGACGAAGATGAAACCGCTGATTTATTGCAAGAGAGATTATGCGGCGTATGGCATTTTGGCATTGTATCTTGTCCTGGTACTTGTCATCAGTCGGTTGTGGGTGTGGTAACGTCCACCTATCAAGAGAGTACGTGACAGGAGGGCATCAGTTGTTTTTTCATCTGCGATAATTGATGGAGAAGAGTGGATCGCTAGTAGGAGAGCATCGGTCGTTTTTCAATCTGCGGGGAAGGAAAGAATCCATGAAAAAGAAACGAGTTGGCCTGCGGGTCGCCTATAACGGGACGAATTATCACGGATGGCAGATTCAGGAAAACGGCATCACCGTTGAAGCTGTCTTAAACCAGGCGCTTTCTGCTCTCTGCGGGGAGGAGATCCACGTGATCGGCGCCAGCCGTACGGATGCGGGGGTTCATGCCCTGGGCAATGTGGCGGTTTTTGACACTACTTCCCGCATTCCTGCGGAGAAATTTTCTTACGCGCTGAATCAAAGGCTGCCGGATGATATCAAGGTGCAGGCGTCTTTCCCAACGGCGCGGGACTTTCATCCCCGGAAATGTTATTCAGAGAAGACGTATCGCTATCAGATCTTAAACAGCTCGTTTCCGCTGCCGCAGCTGCAGGCTTTTACTTATTTTGTGCATGTGCCTTTGGTGGAGACAAGGATGGATACGGCTGCCAGGGCACTGCTGGGGGAGCATGATTTCAGAAGCTTTTGCTCGGTTCAGACCCAGGCGGTAGATTTTGTCCGGGAGATTTTATCCTGCGCTGTGACTCGGGAGGGAGCGCTGGTTACGCTTTCTATCACGGGAACCGGTTTTCTCTACAATATGGTGCGCATCATCGCGGGGACATTGGTGGAAGTGGGAATGGGAAAACGAAAACCGGAGGAAATGGAAGAGATCCTGGAGGCGAGAGACCGGGCAATGGCTGGTCCCACCGCGCCACCCCAGGGACTGACTCTTGTAAAGATCGAGTATCCCCAGGGTATGGGAGGGGATCAAGCAGACGAAATAGAAATCGGCTGCTTGTGATATAAAGGATTGGGGCATGTGACAAAAAACGGAAAATGAGTTCGCCGGAAAAGCGGTATTAACGCTTGCGATCCGCGTTCTTTTCAAACTTGACACCGCTGATAAAGACTGCTTTGATTGCGAGGGTATCTCTGTCTAAAAACACAAGATCAGCGGGTTTTCCCCGTTCAATGCTTCCCGCGTTCAATTTCACTGCTTGCGCTGGGGCAGTGGTTCCTGCATAGACAGCGGATGCGAGCGGAATCCCATATTCAACCGCGCGTCGTATGCCGTCCATCAGGGAGATGGAGGAACCGGCGAGGG
>CAZROZ010000052.1:0-3649 GCA_964601745.1 uncultured Lachnospiraceae bacterium
ATTTTATCCGGAGGACGAATATGATTTGGCTGGATTTGCCGTGGGAATCGCAGAGCGGTCGGAGCAAATCACAGGGGAGAGGATAAAACCGGGGGATGTGCTGATCGGTCTTGCCTCTTCCGGGGTGCACAGTAATGGATATTCCCTGGTGCGGAAAATTTTTCCCATGGACAAAAACAGTCTGAATCGCTATTCGGAAGTACTGGGTATGTCATTGGGGCAATGTCTGCTGACGCCGACGAAGATATACCGCAATGCACTGACAGCGGTGAAGAAAGCCGGAATCACAATAAAGGGATGCTGTCACATAACCGGCGGCGGCTTTTATGAAAACATACCGAGAATGCTGCCGGAGGGCGTGACCGCGAGCGTGCGGAAAGGCTCCTGGGAGGCTCTTCCTATTTTCTCTCTGATTCAAGGGGCCGGAAATCTGTCCGAGGAGGATATGTACCATACATTTAATATGGGACTTGGCATGTTGCTGGCGGTGGAGAGCAAAGAGGCGGACAAGACGCTGAACGTGCTGAAGGAAGCAGGCGAAGAGGCATACACAGTCGGGGAGATCACGGCAGGGGAAAGAGGCGTGGTACTATGCTAAACACTGCGGTTCTTGTTTCTGGCGGTGGCACGAATCTGCAGGCGATCCTGGATGCATGGACGGCGGGAAACTTGCCCGGTGCCACGATTCGAGCAGTGATCAGCAATAAAGCGGATGCCTATGCGCTGATACGGGCAAAGAAAGCGGACGTGGAGGGCATTGTCCTTTCTCCAAAGGAATATCCGGACAAAGAAATGTACGGACAATCTCTGATTGAGATACTCCGGGAGAGAAAAATTGATCTGGTGGTGCTGGCGGGATTTCTAGTGATTCTGCCGGTCTGTGTGATCCGTGCCTTTCCAGGACAAATCATGAATATTCACCCGTCCTTGATTCCCTCCTTTTGCGGGCCTGGTTATTATGGCTTGAAAGTGCATGAGGCCGCTTTAGGGAGAGGGGTGAAAGTGACTGGCGCTACGGTCCACCTGGTGGATGAGGAGGCGGATCACGGCCCTATTTTGCTGCAGAAGGCTGTCGGTGTACAAAGAGGTGATACCCCGGAAATCCTTCAGAGACGGGTTATGGAAGAGGCGGAGTGGATCCTGCTGCCGGAGGCGATTCGGCGTTACGCTGCGGGAGAGTTCTCTTGGGAGATTCAAAGGTGCCGAGAGTGTCTGCAGGGAGATCCAACTTTCTGATGATGTGAATATACGTTGCGAAGAGAAGACAAACGATAATGGGAGGAGAATGAAAATGAAACTATTGATTGTGGGGAGCGGTGGAAGAGAACATGCCATTGCCTGGAGTCTGCGCAAAAATCCTGCTGTTGAGAAAATCTACTGCGCTCCGGGGAACGGCGGCATCGCGCAGATCGCGGAGTGCGTGGACATCGCGGCTATGGATTTTGACGGGCTGCGGGATTTCGCCCTGAAAAATCAGATAGATTTGACCTTTGTGGGGATGGATGACCCGCTGGTTGGCGGTATCGTGGATGTGTTTGAGGAAGCGCATCTGCCGGTCTTTGGCCCCCGAAAGAACGCGGCGATTCTGGAGGGCTCCAAAGCCTTTGCCAAGGAATTTATGAAACGGCATCATATTCCAACGGCGTCGTATGAAATTTTCTCAGACCCCATCGCGGCAAAAGAATACCTGAAACAATGCGGGAAATTTCCTGTTGTGCTGAAAGCGGATGGACTGGCGCTGGGCAAAGGGGTGCTGATTTGCAATACGTTAGAGGAAGCACTTGCCGGTGTGGATCAGATCATGGTAGAGAGGAAATTCGGCGACTCAGGCAAACAGATGGTGGTGGAAGAGTGCCTGACAGGGAGGGAGGTCTCTGTTCTGGCGTTTTGTGACGGGACGCATCTGCAGGTCATGTCCAGTGCGCAGGACCACAAGCGGGCGCTGGACGGGGATCTGGGATTAAATACCGGCGGAATGGGCACATTTTCCCCGAGTCCGTTTTATACGGATGAATTGCAGAGACAATGCATGGATACGATTTTTCTCCCCACGGTGGCAGGAATGAAAGAAGAGGGAAGACCGTTTACGGGGGTGCTTTACTTTGGACTGATGCTGACGGAGGATGGCCCAAAAGTGCTGGAGTATAATGTCCGTTTCGGCGATCCGGAGGCCCAGGTGATCTTGCCCCGCATGGAGACGGATTTGCTCACTGTAGTGCAGGCGTGTATGGCGGGAACGCTGGACCAGGTACCGCTTGTCTTTTCGGAGGAGGCGGCAGTCTGTGTGGTGCTGGCATCGGAGGGATATCCGGTGCACTATGAGAAGGGATTTCCCATTGAGGGATTGGAAAATTTTGAGGGAAGGCGGGATGTTGTTGTCTTTCATGCGGGGACCAAGAGGCAGGGAGAGGAAATCGTCACAAATGGCGGTCGGGTTCTGGGCGTAACCGCCCTGGGCAAAACACTGCATGACGCCAGAATCAATGCATATCAGGCCGCAGAACTGATCCAGTTTGAAAATAAATATATGCGCCATGACATCGGTGCGGCTTTTGAGGGTCAGAAAGTGTGATTTTTAGGACCTTGTTGTGGGATTCTGTGTGATTCCGGAGCCAAAGTTGTGTGGACAATAACGAGACATTTTGAGAGCTGAATTGCGCGTGCGGAGACTGGTGATGAAGGTTTTTGCGATCAGGAAAAAGGGCAGGCATCAGAGGAACCTGGCATATCTCTATCATTTTGAGAGGGAAGATAGATTTTATATTGAGATCCCGGAGGAAACGGACCCCCAGGATCTGCCTGCGCTGCTCGCTTCTTTTGCCGAGAGCGGACAGTATACGGTAGATTCTCACTGGAGCAGGCTTTGGCTGCGGCATTGCGGCTGGACAAAAGGGACAAACCTTGCGTCCCAGGACACGTTTGAGATGCAAAATCCAGATAGTGCCACAGAGGGAGACGCGTACTTATGTTATCCTCTCCGAGAAAAGGATCTTCCTCCGGAAATTTCAAGCAGATTTCGCAGGAAAATCATGGACGTGGTTCCACTCTCCGATTTTCAATTGCTGGTATTTTTCAGGGATGGGGTGACCAGGAAATGTCCTTTAGAGCCTTTTTTTCGGGAATCCAGGGAATTTTTTGAGCTATTGCAGCAGCCTGAATTGTTTTGGCAGGCGCGGATTCTGCCGGGTGGGTACGGCATTGTCTGGAAGGAGGATCTGACCATTCCGGATTCCGCGCTCTATGAGATGGGAGATGTCATTCCTCTTTCCCTACAGGATTTTTACACTTTTGTCAAGGAGCGGACAATCGATGCACCGGAGGCTGCCGCGCTGCTCTGTTGTTCCCGCCAGAATGTGGTCGAGCTGACAAAACACGGGAAATTGCATCCTGTGAAAGCCTCCGGAAGGCATACACTTTATCTAAAAAGCGAGGTTCTCAGTCGCACCTGGTAAAAGTACCTTCCCTATATCTCCCTTAAATAGGAGTCTCACGTCAATAACAAGTCCCATGTCAATAACAGTCTCATGTTGCGAAGTCCCACGTCAATAACAGTCTCATGTCGCGGCTTGATGGTTTGATGGATTGGTGGCTTGTCGCTGGGTTCACCGCGCCGGGATGATGTCAGTGACTTCTCCGTCGATCACTGTGA
>CAZROZ010000052.1:3659-9704 GCA_964601745.1 uncultured Lachnospiraceae bacterium
GAATTGATTTGCCAGATTCTTGATCCATTGTGATCTGTGCACCAAATTCTGCGATGGAGACTAGGGAATAGCGCTCACTTTCTTCGTCGAAAAGCTGTAGTGACGCGTCTTCTGAGATCGGGTAGCGGTACCCGATCTCTTTTTCGTTGAGAATATAATGGCCCTCTGCGAAATCTTCTTCTGTCAGTCCCAGGAAGGCGATCCGGGTGGTATCCCGCGGTATGATCCACTCAATCCAGTCAATCTCCACCGAGAAGGGATCTTCTCTATAGTCAGACAGGTAGGCGTAAAAGTGCTGAATATCTCTGGAACTTTCTTGCTTTTCCAATTCCTGGGAGGTCCAGTAAGGCTCCACCGATAGGATCTCTTGAATCTGCATCTGGCCATTTGTCTCATTGTGATAAGTGAAAATAAGAACATCCCCGTCTCTCAACGTCTCCAAGGTAGCGCGGTCCGACTCCGAAAACAGATAGAGAGAAATCGCACCGTCAAATTCCATGATCCGCGCATAACTTGCATCTGGCTGTTCCTGAATGCAGCGGAAGATGCCGACGGTGTGGATATCGGAAGCGTGTTGCAGTAATTGAATCGTGGATGCCTCGATCAGATCTTCGGGCTTGCTGTCTCCAGCAGGATTCGGATAGTAGGAGATGCCGACCCGATCTCCTGGCATACATTCATCCGGTATTTCCCCGGAAATTTGCAGGATTTCTCCCTGATAGCCCTCCAGATAATCCCCCTTCGGACGTACCAGCATGTAGGTGGCACTCAAGTCCATGACAGTTGCCTCAAAATAGCGGCTGGCTGGCTCCGGGACAGGCATACACCCGGAAAGAAGAAGCAGGCAGAGCAGATAGACAAGGGTTCTTTTTCTCACGGTGGGTGCTCCTTTCCAATGTGGTTTGCGGGCATAGATTCGCGATGTGCACGCGGGATATTTTTGCGGGACAACGGGACGATAAGATAAGGATAATTTAAGGATAATAAGGATAATCTTTGAGCATTTACACTTTGTTGACAATTAACCTTTAGCTTGACACGGGTTAAAATAAGTTCACTCCGTTTGAGTGGGATGGCATTTCCTCTGCGTTGGGTGACATTGCATCTGAGGGGATGACATTTCTGCTGCGCTGCAGTGACATTCCGTCTCAGGAAATGATGTCTCCTCTGCGTGGGAGTGACATTCCGTCTGGGTGGGAGGAGCGCCTCATTTAGGGTAACTTTTCTCTAGGATACCTTTTCTCTGAGAAATTGAAAAGCTCCGAAATTCTTAAGATTCTCGTAAAAACTACAATTGTAGAATCTATTTCAAAAAATGACACAAAGTTGACGTATGTGACTCGTAATCTTTTGAAACGTGGATCTGGCCAAGGTATGTCACTTGAAATCTTTGAACCTTTGAATCAAAGATCTGGCCTCAAAGATCTGGCCAAGAGAAAGGAGCTATAAAGGAATGAGAGAGAAACGGCAAACGCTGATTCATCATAGACAGGACCAGGAGAGACAGACAAGCTTTTTACGCCTGTCTGTTATTTTACTGCTTTGTGCGCTGCTGTGCTGTGTCGCCGTGGTTTGGTCTGCGTCCTCAGCCAGGGCGGCGACGAAAAAGGCGACAGTGACGGCGGACACCTTGAATGTGCGGTCCGGACCAGGCACGAATTATGACATCGTGAAATCAGACGGCGCAAATGTATTTTTGAGAAAAGGGGAGTCCTGCACCATCACCAAGGAGGCAAAGGGTGGATGGTATGCCATTACCTGCAAATTTGGTACCGCCACAGTGAAGGGATATGTGCTGGGAGATTATCTGAAAATTGAGGGGACCAGTGCTGGAAGTTCCTCTTCCAAGGCGAGTCTGAAGAATACTTCTGCGAAAGTCTCCATCGGAGAATCCTTCGATTTTAATATCAAGAACAAACCGTCCGGCGCCTCTTACAAATGGAGCAGCAGCAATACCAAGATCGCCACGGTGAATGCCAAGAACGGACTGACCAAGGGAATCAAAGAGGGAAAGGTGACTATTACCTGTAAGATTACCGTTTCCGGGAAGACGAAACAGACATTGAAGGCGACCTTTACGGTTTGTCCGGATGCGGAGGATGTGGAGATCACCAATGGGACAGAGGCGCTTTTGGTGGGAGAGTCCCATAATTTTAATCGTTCTATGACTCCTTCCAACTCCGCCAATAAGACGTTCTGGAGGGTAGAAAAAGACGGCGCGATTGTCGCGGATACCAAGGAGGACAGCGGTTTGGCCCTGATGGACGCGAACGGTATCTTCTCTCCACAGGAGGCAGGGTCCTATACGATCACCGCGCTCTGCTATCGGAGCAAGGCGGCGAAGGAACCGCAGGCGGAGAGTGAACCCATTGTTGTCACGGTGACTGATCCGAATGAGGTGGAGACCCAGACGGAACCAGAATCGCAGACGGAGCCGGGGACGCAGACAAATCCAGAGACCACAACGGAACCGGGAACCCAGACGGATCCGGAGACCACCACGGAGCCGGGGACGTCCACAGAACCGGGAACCCAGACGGAGCCTGGGACTTCCACCGAGCCTGGGACATCTACCGATCCAGGGACATCAACGGATCCGGGGACCCCGCCAGAGCCGGAGGAACCCGATGAAGTGAGTCTCAAGAATGAATCTGCTGCGGTTTCCATTGGAAAGAGCTTTGATTTCAATCTGAAAAATAAACCGGACGGTGCTTCCTATCAGTGGAGCAGCAGCAACAAAAAAATTGCGACCGTCAATGCCAAGAATGGCTTGACAAAAGGAATTAAGGTTGGAACGGCTACCATTACCTGTAAAGTGTCGGTTGGCGGAGAAGTCATCAAGACGTTAAAGGCGACGTTTGAGGTCTGTCCGGATGCCAAAAGTGTGATCATTTCTAATCCCATCACCGCTCTCAACACGGGAGAAACCCACGATTTCAATCGGAAGATGTCCCCGTCAAATTCGGTGAACAAGACATTCTGGCAAGTAAAAAAAGACGGTAAACTCGTGGCGGACACCAAAGCAGGAAAAGGGCTTTCTCTAATGGACGCAAACGGCGTCTTTGCCCCCAAGGATAAGGGAACCTATACGATTACGGCTTCCTGTTACCGGAGTAAGACAGCCGCCACCCAGCGGGCAAAGAGCGAGACGCTCACTGTGAAGGTCTATGAAGCGCCGGATCCAAAAATGGTGGAGAAAATCGAATTGACTTCTCTCTATGAGGAGACATCGATCGGAGGGAAATTTGATTTTAATATCAAAAATAAGCCCAAGGGCGGTTCCTATCGCTGGACCAGCGACGATCCCTCTATCGCCACGGTGAATGAAAAAAATGGTCTCGTCACTGCCATAAAGGAGGGAACCGTTGCCATCACCTGTAAGGTCTCCCTTTCCGGCAGAGTGATCAAGACACTGCAGGCGGCCTTCACGGTCTGCCCCGATGCCAATAAAGTGGAGATAAAAAATCCCATCGACTCCCTGGTGCTGGGAGATTCCTATGATTTTGACCGCACGATTTATCCCGCGGAGACACAGAATAAAACCTACTGGACGTTGACGCTGAATTCAGATTTTATCGCGGATACCAAAGAGGGGAAAGGCTCTTCCATCCTGAGTTCCAGCGGTGTGTTCAAACCCAAAAAGGTGGGGATTTACACGCTGACTCCTGTATGCTACCGGAGCAAGTCCTCGAAGACCCCTACTGTGACAGGAAAACCCAAGATCATCACGGTGACAGACGGTACACCCGGCGGGATACAGGGGAGTGGGGAGACCACGGCGGATTCTTTGAATGTGCGGGTGGGATATGGCACTTCTTTCCCTGTTTTGCAGTATGAGGGGCAGGACGTGAAGCTCCCCAGAGGGACGAAAGTAACCATTCTGTCTTCTCAGAATGTGGACGGGACCACCTGGTATGAGGTCACATTTGTCTATATCATGGATGTGGTTCTGACCGGGTATGTATCCGGCGATTATGTGCAGCTGGATACGAGCGGGGACAGTCCCTCCGGACCTTTAACGGACACGGAATTTGAGGCATATATGACGGCCCAGGGCTTCCCGGAGAGCTATAAACCGGGACTGCGCTCCCTGCACATCAGTCATCCCTCCTGGGTGTTCAAGGCGTATCAGACAGGACGGGACTGGAACAGCGTCATTGAGAGTGAGAATGTGCCGGGCAGAAATCTGATCCCCAAGAGCAAGGACATTTCCTATAAATCATTTGAGGATGGCTGTTATGATTACTCCACTGATACATTTAAAATATATGACGGGACTACTTGGGTGACGGCATCCAAGGCCGCCCTGGAATATACCATGGATCCAAGGAACTGGCTGCGGGAAGCGTATATCTATCAATTTGAGACGTTGTCCTACGACAACAAGACCCAGAATCAAGCCGGTGTGGAGTCGATTCTGGCGAATACGTATTTTAGCAATCGATCCTTTACCTACACCAGCAGTTCCGGGAAAAAGGAGACGATGAAATACAGCGAGGCGATTATGGATGCGGCGATTTACGCCCAGGTAAGTCCCTATCATCTGGCGAGCCGCATCAAACAGGAAGTGGTCACCGGCACCACCACGGTATCTGATTCTGTGTCCGGAAAATGCGAGGGCCATGAGGGATATTATAATTTCTATAATATCGGAGCGAATAACACGGCAGGCGGCGGTGCCATCGGGAAGGGGCTGACTTTTGCGGAGAAAGGAACCGGGGATGCCGCAAATGACGCGAAATACCGGATCCCCTGGGACAATCCCTATGACGCGATCCTGGGCGGTGCTTATTACATTGGGAGCACGTATATTCAAAAGGGACAAAATACCATTTATCTGCAGAAATTCAACGTGACTAACAATTCTCCCTTTGTGCATCAGTATATGTCCAATATTGAAGCACCCTATTCTGAATCATCGAAGGTGAAGGCGGCATATGTGGCGATGGGAGAGATGTCTCTGACCTTCTCCATCCCGGTGTATGAGAATATGCCCAGCAAGTGTCCGGCACCTTCCGGCGTCAAGAACCCCAACAATTGGTTGAAGTCGCTGAGTGTGTCCGGCTTCTCGCTGGATCCATCCTTTAATAAGAAGGAAGAGGAGGAAGTCATTCATACCGTCCTTGTGCCGATGGAGACCCAGGCAGTGACGGTCTCCGCGGCGCCGGTTTCCTCCGCCGCGACGGTGGAGGGCACGGGAACAGTGACGCTGACCGGAGACACCACCCTGCAGCAGGTGATCTGTACAGCGGAGAACGGGGAACAGCGCGTTTATCTGCTGCAGATTATCCGTACGCCCAATTAACAATTCATAGGAGCAAAGTCCGGATTTTCCTTCCCGCATGTTTTTTGAGGGCTGGATTTTCTACTCACCTGAGGATTTCAGTACAAAACGATACAAATTAAAGAGGCGAATCCCGCAAAAATCGGGTTCGCCTCTTTACCTTTTTGCGAAAGATTGGTACAATGGGAGAAATTCAAGCCGTGTCAGACACAGAAAGGGAGGAAACCTCGTGGTGGATTATCGATACATATTCCGTACCTGCGGTGTATTTCTGTTGTGCCTGCTTCTGATTCCCGGGAGACCGGTGCAGGCGACGCAGACAGATGGTACGGAGCCGGGAGAGTGGAATCAGGTCGGTGAATTTCCTCCGGTGGTCGTTGAAGCGGAAGGAAATCAGTTCCGGCTCTCCAGTTCTTATTCTTATACAGTGGTTCCGCGTCCGGCGGATTATCCCCTGCCGGAGGGCTATGAGGAGATCTCCCTGGTCCTCTATGACGTGACGCTGACTGCCTATGTTCCCATCGGTGTGGAGACGGATTTTTATGTGCTTTACTGCAGGAATCCGGAGGGATCCGAAGGGTATTATGTCTATGACAGCCAGGAGCACACCATACAGCGATATCGGGAGAGTGCACTGGGAGAGCAAAATACCCAGGAGGACGCGTTCTCATTGGAGGAGTACAAGGATAATTTGAATCTAATGGCTGTGGTGACAGCAGCCGCCGGTGCGCTGGCTGTGCTCTGCTTTGCTGGAGTCATTC
>CAZROZ010000053.1:0-4481 GCA_964601745.1 uncultured Lachnospiraceae bacterium
GCAGATCCGCCGCCGCCTCATAAGCGGGCTGACGCTTTTTCATCAATTCTTCAATATACTCCACATTCATGTGTCCGTTTAAAATCGGACGGCGGGCGGAATATCTCACCCGCTCAAAAATCGTATCCGGGGATGCCGTCAGGTAGATGATGCGGCCGGAATCCTTCATTCTCTTCACATTCTCCGGACAAAGCACGACACCGCCGCCGCAGGAGACGATTTCCCCGTCCCGGGCAGACAACTCCGCTATGAGTTCCCGCTCCAGGCTACGGAAATAGGCTTCTCCCCTCTGCTCAAAAATTTGGGCAATGGTGCAATGCTGCCTTTTTTCTATCATCTGGTCCATCTCCAGTGAGATGGTATTTTGCATTCGCGCCATCGTCCTGGCGACGGTGCTCTTCCCGCTCCCCATAAAACCGATCAAATAGAGATTCATAAACGCATCCTTCCGATAGAATCAGGTGTAATTTCCGATGAGCGAACTTGCTGGCCAGCAGGTGGTACTGTGCAGCAGGTATGCTATGCAGCAAGTATGCTGTGCAGCAAGTATACTGTGCAAGGTTCCTCTTGCTGGCCTGCGCACAAAGCGTAAAGGTTCCTCTTGCTGGGCCTGCGCATAAAGAACAAAAAGTTCCTCTTGCCGGCCTGCGCACAAAGAACAAAAAGTTCCTCTTGCCGGCCTGCGCACAAAGCATAAAGGAAAGCTCCGGCCCGCAGTGCGCTGCGTCCGAAGCTTCCATCTGGCATTATCATTCACTCTCACCTGCCCAGGGCAGGGAAAAAATCTGCTCCAATTTCAGCAGACATTTCGCGAAGACTCTTCAGTGCTTAAATTCTCTTCAGATATTCCCCGGTTCTGGTATCAATCTGAATGCGGTCCCCCTGCTCCACAAAAAGCGGCACATAAACCGTGGCCCCCGTCTCCACGACAGCCGGCTTGGAAGCGCCGGTAGCGGTGTCTCCCTTGAAACCCGGCTCCGTCTGTGTCACCTCCAATTCGGCGAACAGCGGCGGCTCAATGGCAAATACCTCTCCGTTGTGGGAGAGCATCTTCACCATGTCATTCTCCCGGACAAATTTCAGCGTATCACCGATGGCATCCTTATTCAACGCGATCTGGTCGTAGGTGTCCACATCCATAAAATAGTACAGATCTCCGTCTACATAGAGGTACTGCATATCCTTCCGGTCAATGATGGCAGGCGGACATTTCTCCGTCGGACGGAACGTGCGCTCCACCACACCGCCGTTTTTGATATTGCGCAATTTTGTGCGCACGAACGCGGCACCCTTCCCAGGCTTCACATGCTGAAATTCAATGACCTGATAGATGCCATTGTCTAATTCGATGGTCAAACCGTTTCGAAAATCACCTGCTGATATCATAAATCTTACTCCTCCTGGCTCAACAAATTTTTCTGCGATGGAAATGATTTCTCAACTGTGACTTCAGTTTATATGAACCGCTGTCTTTTTTCAAGCTTTTTTGTTTTTATCGCTTTTTTTACAGCAAAATCAGTTCCTTGGGAGAATGTGCCAGATTCCGGCAGCCATCCTCGGTCACCACCACCAGATCCTCGATGCGGACACCAAAGCATCCTTCTAGGTAGATGCCTGGTTCCACCGAGACCACCATACCGGGCCTTAGCACTCGCTTTCCGGATTTGCCGAGTCTCGGCTCTTCGTGGATCTTCAAACCGACCCCATGCCCCAGCCCGTGGCCGAACGCGTCGCCATATCCCGCCTTTGCAATGAGCGTGCGGGGGACCGCGTCCACTTCCACTCCTGTTTTCCCGGGGGCAACCGCGTCAAGTCCCGCCAATTGGGCTTCCAGCACGATCTCATAGATCTCCCGCTGCTTCTCGCTCACCTGGCCGAACGCCACAGTACGCGTCATGTCCGAACAGTATCCCTGCCATTTACAGCCAAAATCCAAGGTGAGAAAGTCTCCCTTCTGCACAGCCCGCATCCCGGGGGAGGCATGGGGCTTGGCAGAATTCGGTCCGGAAGCACAGATAGAAGGGAAACTCAGTGCCTCAGCGCCCAATTCTTTCATATAAAATTCAAGCTTTGCCGAGATCTGCCGTTCTGTCATCCCTGTAGTGAGCTCCGGCAGCAATTTGTCCAGCGCTTCATCCCCGATGGCTTCCGCCCTGGCGATGCGTTCTATCTCCCATTCTTCCTTACAGATTCGAAGCTCTTCCATTTCATCGTCCAGCGGCACAAAGGTCTTGCCGGGCAATTCTTTTTTCATTTTTTCCGCATCCCGATAGGAGATCTCGCCTCCTGGAAATACGACAACCGCCTGCTTCGGCAACAGTGCGGCCAGCGTTTTTTCATACCCCTCCGCTGCCGCTATATCTATCACCACAAATCCGTCTGTCTCTTCTCTGGCTTGCGCGGTGTAACGGCTATCTGTGAGCAGATACTGCTTCTCTCCGATAAAAAGGAGCTCCCCCTCGCCGCCGGTGAAACCGGACAGGTAGCGAAGATTGGCATCTCCCAATGCCAGCAGGGCATCCCCTCCTTTTTTCTGCAAGATCGCCTGTACTTTTTCGTTCATTGGAACTCCTCTCTTTTTCATTCGTTACAGTCGGTGTCCTGATCAATATCGTTTTGATTTTCAGTCTTCCATTTCCTATTTTCCCTTAAAACTTCTCTCGCAGCGCCGGCAGTCATATTTCTCTCGCGGCGCCGGCATTTCTCTCGCATCGCCAACAGCCATATTTCTCTCGCGGCACCGGCATTATTCTCGCGGCGCCAGCAGCCATGCAACAAATCATGGATTTTCCCTCTCGCCGCCTTGCATGCGTCACGAATTTCTCTTTCTGCTCTCGTACTCCCGCAGCACAAAGCGCTCCAGCTTTCGCTTTAGCACGATTTGAATTTCTTCCTTTGGATCAATGGGATTCACCAAAATGGAGAAAATCCCGACTCGCCTGGCGCCCCACACGTCGGTGAAAAGCTGATCCCCCACAAACAGGGTGGAAGAAGGGGCGGTGTGCATGATCTCCATCGCCTGCAGGAATCCCTTCTTCGCCGGTTTATGGGCATGATAGAGAAATGGTGCCCTGATCTGTCGGTTAAAACGCTCCACCCGTTCTCTGTTATTATTAGAAATGAAGCAGACCGCGAAGCCGATCTGCCGCAGGCGCACAAAAAGGGCCTCCGCCTCCGGTGTGGCATCCGCGCCATGGGGTACCAGCGTGTTGTCAATGTCAAAAAGAATTCCACGGATTCCCTTGTCATAATAGCCTTGATAATCAATGGAATACGCGGAATTCTCCCGGATACTGGGGTAAAACGGTTCAAACATGATTTACTGCCTGTCCTGCCAGGTAAACTCCCATGCCCCACAAGTAGGGCACCACGATAAAGGAAAGCCTGCGGATTGCTCCCGCAATTCTACCTCGCTCCTCCAGAAGGGCAAAGGAGAGCGGCGTGTCATTTTCTATATCATCTTTCAATACAGAGCCTGTGTCATTTGTCAGATCCTTCCAGTTCGTCGACCCCGGCGAGCCCTTTCTTATAGTGAAACTGTTCAAATTCTCCCTCATCCGCCTTGCCGGTGGAGCCAAAAAGCTGCATGTAATATCTGCATTTTTCCGTGACCCCCTCATACATGATCTGCATGATGTCCAGCGGGAAGAGCTTCTTATTGGTCTCCATGGCGGCATAAATTTTCTCTCTGGCTCTGACCTGGGTATCGGTGAAAATATTGATTTTATTGATACCCATGGCAGCTGCCTTTGCCAGATTCTCATCCCCGGAGCCGGAGCCGCCGTGAAGCACCAGCGGCATTTTGAGGGCATCTTTGAGTTCCTGAAGCCGGTCAAAATCCAGTTTTGGCACGAACCCTTGCGGATACTCGCCATGCGCAGTTCCCACTGCCACTGCCAGAGCGTCCACCCCTGTGGCTTCCGCGAAGATTTTTGCCTCCTTGACATCGGTCAGATTGGTGACTGTGTCCTGAACGGCATTGGTCCCCTGCCCCACGTGACCAATCTCCGCCTCCACAGAGATTCCCCTGGCATGGGCCAGATCCACCACTTTTTTCGTGCGGGCGATATTCTCCTCCAGCGGATAGGAAGAATTATCGGTCATGACAGAAGTAAAACCGTTCGTCACACTGGAGACAATGACGCTCCAGGTAAATCCGTGATCCAGATTGATACATACAGGGACCGAGGCTTCCTCACATAGGGGAGAAATCTCAAGCGCCATGGTATCCCTCCGGATCCAGCTTTTTAAATGCCCTTCCGCGATATTGAGAATCAGCGGGGATCTCTCTGCCTCCGCTGCTTCGATCAGTGCCCTGGCGGAATCATAGTTGAAACAATTGGCCGCGATGACCGCATAATTTTTTGCGTTCGCATCATTCATCAGAGTTTTTAAAGATACTAACATTTTCTGATTTCATCTTCCTTTCCAATATAATAACGACAGGAAAAGAATTCTCCTTCGTCTGCTTAGCAGCGACA
>CAZROZ010000053.1:4581-9685 GCA_964601745.1 uncultured Lachnospiraceae bacterium
CTCATTCGTCCTGCTCCGATTTTGCAAAGAGCGCTTCCTTCAGCCGGATCCCGGTAGGAGTAACCGCCAGACCGCCCTGGGCCGTCTCCCGCAGGGAGGCAGGCATCGCATTTCCCACTTCATACATGGCGCTGATACACTCGTCCGCAGGAATCTTGCTCTCAATCCCCGCCAGCGCCATCTCCGCGGCGGCCAGTGCCAGCGCAGTCCCCGCGGCGTTCCGCTTGATACAAGGGATCTCCACCAAGCCCGCCACCGGATCGCAAACCAGTCCCAGTTGGGTCTTCAAGGCGAAAGCGCAGGCATTGGCAGACTGTCTTGGAGTTCCTCCCTTTAATTCCACCAAGGCGGCAGCAGCCATGGCAGTCGCGGAACCGCACTCCGCCTGACAGCCGCCCTGTGCACCGGCCAGTGTGGCGTTATTTCCGATCACCATGCCGATCCCTGCCGCGGTGAAGAGTGACATGACGGCATCGTGCCTAGAGCACTGTCTTGCCTCCAGCACGGACAAAATGGTCCCCGGCAGAATCCCGCAGGAACCAGCCGTGGGTGTGGCAACAATCTTTCCCATCGCCGCGTTGCACTCGGAAGCGGCGAGAGCCCGGGACAGTGCCCCGCCGAAGAAAGACCCCACAATACCGCCGCTCTGCGCGTAGGTGTGCATTTTTGCCGCGTCCCCACCGGACAAGCCAGAGGTGGATCGAAGGTCCGGGTCCAATCCTGCTTTCACGGATTTTCGCATCACCATGAGGCGCTGATTCATCTGTTCAAACAGAGTATCTTCCTCCATCTCCATCTGCTGTGCCTGATCGGTCAGCACCACTTGTGATATCTTCTGGCCGGCTTCCTCCGCCGCCTGACAGAGCTCTTCTACAGATTCATAGGTCAGCATGCTTCAAGCCTCCTTTTTCAAGCAGTAATAGGCTTCCTTCTAAGCAGTAATAAGCGCTTCTTTTTAAATAGTAATAGGCTTCCTTCTCAAACCGTAATGGCGTGAATCAGGATGACCTGTGTAATGTTGGGCAGAATTCTGAGATTTTCCAGCAAAAAGTCGGAGATCTCTCCATCCGTCTCCAGCGTCATCACCGCTTCGCCGCCTCTTTGCTTCCTGGAAAGCCGGAGATTGCCGATATTTACCCCGGAATTCGCCACAAAACTGGTCACCGCCGCGATGACACCGGGGGTGTCTTTGTGGAAAATGACCAGGGTATTGTACTGTCCGGTGACGTGGACATCCATGCCGTTGATCTGGGTGATCAAAATGTTGCCGCCGCCCACCGAAGCGCCCCAGAAATCCACAGTCCGGTTGTCGCCTCCCGTCAAGACAATGTGGACGGTATTGGGATGCAAGTCCGGCCGGGAAATGCGGCGAAAGTGATAATTCAGTCCCATCCCGCTGGCCAGAGTCAGGGCATCCCGGATCCGGGCGTCATCCGGCGCGAAGCCCAGGATTCCCGCCACCAGCGCCTTATCCGTGCCGTGTCCCCGGTAGGTCTGCGCGAAAGAACCGCAGAGCTCAATCTCCGCCTCCACGGGACTCTCCCCCAACAGTTTCCTGGCGGCAAGTCCCAGCCGCGCCGCACCTGCCGTGTGGGAACTGGACGGTCCGATCATGACCGGCCCGATGATATCAAATACGTTCATAGGCTCCCTCCTTCGTCTCCCATCGTCCCTGCCAGATAGAGAATAAATTGCTGTGCGGTCCGGCCGGAAATGCCGCCGTGGCTCATCTCCCACTGATTGGCTCTCCGGCAGAGTTCCTCTTCACTGAGGGTGATATTAGGATAGCGCTTCGCCAATTCACAGACAATATGGTTAAATTCCTTTTGACTGGGCTTTGAAAAACCAATGGACACGCCGAACCGGGCTACCAGGGATAACTTCTCCTGGATCGTATCCGAGCGGTGCAATTCGTCTTCCGACATATCCGAGCGGTCACTCCAGGTCTCCCGGATCAAATGTCTCCGGTTGGACGTGGCGTAGATCAACACGTTGTCAGGCTTCGTCTCCAGTCCCCCCTCGATGACTGCCTTCAGATATTTGTATTCCGTCTCGAATTCCTCAAAGGACAGGTCGTCCATGTAAATGATAAAGCGGTAATTTCGATTTTTGATCTGGGAAATCACCGCGGACAAATCCTGAAACTGGTGTTTGTAGATCTCAATCATCCGCAGCCCCTGGTCATAATAGGTATTGAGAATCGCTTTGATGCTGGTGGACTTGCCGGTGCCCGCGTCCCCGTACAGCAGGCAGTTATTTGCCTTGCGCCCCCGGACAAACGCCTCGGTATTTTCAATCAGTTTTTTCTTCTGGATTTCGTATCCGATCAAATCGGACAGCCGCACATCATCGGTATTGGTGATGGGGATGAGCTGTACCTTCTCGTCCTCTCTCACCACCCGAAATGCTTTATTCAGCCCGAATTTTCCCACGCCGTAATCCCGGTAAAAATTCGTGACGATGGTGAAGATCTCCTCCCCGTCTTTCGCCCGTTCTATGGCACAGCTCAACGCCTGCACTTTTTCGCTGACGTTTTTATTGTAAGCCCGCTCGGTCTTGGGGATGGAGTGATAATTCTGGATCACATCGAAACAATTGATCCCCAATGCCTGTTCCAGCGGGGTGAAATCGTAATCAAAAAGGTGTTTAAAGATGGTAAAATCACTGACGGCAAACTGGTTCACCGAGCCTGCGTTGGCGCCCACTTTCTCGGAGGTTAGGGCAAACGGGTTTTCATTGGTGGCAATGAGAAAGGCCAGATAATTGTGCCACAGATTGTGATCGAACCCGTAACGGGTCGCTATGTCCAACAGGGCATGAATCTGGTCATAAATTTTCGCCGTCAATTCCGCCGCCGCGTAAGCGCCGCTGTCAAATTCCTTGGTCACCTCCGCCAGGTTAAAAAGGATGCTGTCTTTCCCCAGATCCCGGTAGATCACCAGCTTCGCCACTTCCCGATACATGACAATAATACACTCCCTTTTTACATCCGTTCCACCGTCTCAATCCCCAGCAGATCCGCGCAGGTCTCCATCACTCCGCAGAGCGCACTGAGCAGGGCCAGATAAGCGTGCCGCTTGCTTTCGTCCTCCTCCGCCAGGATTCTCGTCTCATGATAAAATTTATTAAAGAGATTCGACAGTTCATAGACATATTGACAGATCTTATGAGGTGCCAGCTCCTCCGCCGCCTCTTTCACCACCTGATTGAATTTACAGAGCTGCAGCAGCAGTTCCGTCTGGTTATCCCCTTCCCAAATGCGAATGGGGGCGTACTCGGGGGAAAATTCAGGATGCTGTATCTCATATTTGCGCAAGATCGAATGAATCCTGGCAATCGTATAGAGAATATAGGGGCCGGTGTTGCCGTCAAAGGAGGCAAACCGCTCCGTGTCAAAAATGTAATCCTTCGAGGCTTGATTGGAGAGATCGCCGTATTTTAAGGCGGCCACAGAGACTTTGCGGATGACAGTCTCGGTCTCTTCCTCCGGGAGCGCTCGCTCCTCCCCCCTGCTGCTGTCCATTTTCTCCCGCACAGCCTGCTGAATCCCTTCAATCAGATCAGAGAGCCGCATGACACCGCCTTCCCGGGTCTTAAAGGGTTTGCCGTCCTTGCCATTCATGGTGCCGAAGCCCAGAAACGTCAGCTCCACTCCATCCCGGACCAGATGCGTCTTCCTGGCACAGCGGAAAATCTGTTCAAAATACAAATCCTGCCGTTTATCCACCACATAGATGTAGCGGTCCGGCGAGAAAAGCTTCTCCCGCTCCACAATGGTCGCCAGGTCCGTGGTATTGTAAAGAGTGGCGCCATCGGATTTTAAAATCATGCAGGGCGGAATCTCCTTCGTATCGGTCTCTTCCCTGACATCCACCACCAGTGCCCCCTGGCTCTCGTGGGCGTAGCCATTTTCCCTCAGGTATGCCACCATGTCCGGAATGTATGGCTGGGCGTCACTCTCCTTTTTCCAAAGGTCAAAAGTCACATTCAGATTTTCATAATTTTTCTTTAAATCCGCCACGGAGATCTCGACGATGTGCTGCCACAGTGCCAGATACCCCCGGTTGCCGTGCTGCAGCTGATAGGTGGCATCGTGCGCCGCCTCTTTGTATGCCTCATCCACTTTGGACCGGGCACTGGCAGCGGGGTAAATCTCTTCCAGCTCGCCGATGGTAAAAGGCGCGTCCGCGGGATATGCCCCGGTGTAGTCCGGATCAAAATAGACCAAATCCGGCTGCCGCTCTTTTAGCTCTGTGATGATCAGGCCCATCTGCAGACCCCAGTCGCCCAGATGCACATCTCCGATGACGTTATGTCCAAAGAACCGCAGGATCCGCTTGATTGACTCGCCGATGACAGCGGATCGCAGGTGCCCTACGTGCAGCGGTTTTGCAACATTGGGACCGCCGTAGTCCAGCATGATGGTCTCAGGAGGAACCGCCGCCTCCGCGCCGAAATGGGAATCTGCCTTCATCTCATTGGCGTATGAGGCCAGAAATGACTCCCGCACCGTCAGATTGATGAAACCCGGCGCCGCCGCCTCGCACAGGCGAAAGCGGGGATCTCCCGTCATCTCTTCCACCACCTCTTTGGCGATCAAAAGAGGCGCCTTGTGATAAGTCCTGGCAGCCGAGAGCGCCCCGTTGCACTGGTATTGACACAGATCCGGCCGATTGCTCACCGTCACGATTCCGTATCCTGCGTCGTATCCCGCTTTGACAAAGGCGGCCCGCACCGCTTCCTCACACTGTTCCCGCAATTCCTTCATAAAAAACAAAATCTCCTTCGCGTTATCGGCGGCGACAAACAAAAAAAGCCCGTGTTTTCACCTATTCTCCTTGATTCCGCTCTATTCCACGCCCCGCATCTGAATGATCGGGGAGCCCTTTCCCAGAATGTAATCGCCGGTGATAGTCACCCGACCGATATTTTCATCCTTTGGAATCTCATACATGATATCCAGCATAAATTCCTCCAGAATGGCCCGCAGCGCTCTGGCGCCGGTCTTCTTCTCCACAGCTTTATGGGCAATGGTCCGCAATGCGCTCTCGTCAAACTGCAAATCCACCGAATCCAGCTGGAGGAGCTTTTGATACTGCTTAAT
>CAZROZ010000054.1:0-9595 GCA_964601745.1 uncultured Lachnospiraceae bacterium
CCGACGGGAGAAAAATAGACAGAGGATAGACAGCTTTTTTCCCTGAGAAAGGGGTTATCTACATCATGGAAAAGAAAACATCACATCACCATTTTCCCAGTCTGGGGAGAGAGATGATCGCTTACTTGATCGTCGGTGTGCTGACCACCGCGGTGGATTATCTCACCTTCTGGCTGTGCGGTCTTCTTCTGGGCGATTCCATCCAGATGGTGGAGATTTCCAATATTATCTCCTGGGTTGCGGCGGTGATCTTTGCGTTTTTTACAAATAAACGGTTTGTATTTGCCGCCGGAGATTGGGACAGGGTGTCCCTCCTGAAAGAGGGCGTCTCGTTCGCCGCGGGGAGATTGATGGGACTCTTTTTTTCCATGGCTTTCATCTACGGGGCAGTGGAATGGTTTTCTATTCCGTCTATGATCGCCAAGCTCCTCAGCAGTGTGGGGGTGATGGTGATTAATTATATATGGAGCAAATTGGTGGTATTTCGCAAGAAAAAGGGAGAAGAATAAATAACGATGAAGGAAGCTGCGCAGTCTCAGGGTTCCGGACTCTGGGAGAAAATAAAGAATTCTTTTGCCAGAAATAAAATGATCTGGATCAGCTTTGGATTGATGGCCTTCTTGATGGTGGCGGTCTATCTGGTGAACGGCATTTTCCCCTTCTTTGGAAGGTCCATCCTGCAGATCGATTTGTATCATCAGTACGCGCCGTTTCACGAGGAACTGCGCAGCCGTATTCTGCACGGACAGAGCCTTTTTTATAGCTGGGAGAGCGGACTGGGCAAGGAGATGTATGCGCAGATTGCCTATTATACCGCCAGCCCGCTGGCACTATTGATGCTGCTTTTTAATGCTGACACGCTGCCGGAGGCCATGGCTTTTTTGATCCTGCTGAAAATTTCTCTGGCGGCAGCGTCCGCTTCCCTCTATCTGCGCAGAAAATTCGGACGGGATGACTGGACAATAGTGGTTTTTGGCCTGCTCTACGGGTCGTGCGCCTTTGTCACCGCTTACAGCTGGGACGTGATGTGGCTGGACAGCGTGGCACTTTTTCCGCTGCTGGCATGGGGCGTGGAGCGTCTGGTGCGGGAGAACCGGGCACGCGATTACTTGATTGCGCTGGCCGCGACCATATTTGTTAATTTTTACATCGGGTTTATTGTCTGTATCGTGGTTGTCTTTTATTTCCTGATGGAGCTGTTCACCCAGCTGCATCTTCTGCGGGACTTGAAACAGATTGGGAGCCGCGTGGTCAAATTCGGCCTGGCGTCCCTCCTGGGTGGTGGAATTTGTCTGGTGTTGATTCTCCCCACCGCGCTGGCCCTGCAACAGACCGCGGTGAGTCAGGCAACCTTTCCCGCTTTTACACTCTACGACAATGTTTACCAGCTGATCAGCGCTCATTTCATCGGAGCGAAGCCGGTGGTGCTGGGCCGCAACGAGGATTTCCCCAATATTTACTGCGGTCTGCTTCCCCTTTTGCTGCTTCCTTTTTATTATGGGGACCGGAAAATCCCTCTGCGGGAGAAAGTGCTGAAATCTTTGTTCTTGCTCCTTTTGCTGGCGTGCTGCTGCTTGAAACAGCTGGATTTTCTCATTCACGGCCTGCATTATCCGGCGAATTTGCCGCACCGCTTTACTTTTATTTACAGTTTCGTCCTGCTGGGAATGGGATATGAGGCGTTCTTGCACCTGAAGAAGCTGCGCCTCAGTGCGCTTCCGGTCATCATGGCAGGGTATCTGGGACTGCTTCTCATGAGCGAGTATGTGATCATTCCCAAATTTCCGGATATTGACCGGGTGCTGGACGATTATGATTTGTTGATCAATGCGGTGGCAATGTTACTCTATGTAGTGCTTCTCCTCCTGCTGCAAAAGGGAAAGAAAGCCTGGGTGACACCCGCTTTCTGCGTTTTGATGATGGTAGAATGTTTCTTTGCCCAGGTCAACGGCATGCAGCGCACCACCGACCGAGCCAGTTATGTTCAATACAATAAGGATACTAGGCAGATCATCGCGTCGCTGCCGAAGGAGGAAACGGATTTCTACCGGATGGAGTATCGAAATTACACCATCATCAATGAAGGTGCCTATCATCACTATAATGGCGTTTCTCAATTTTCGTCCATGGCACCGGGGAATATCTGCAGCCTGATGGGAAAATTGGGGATGACTTCCTCCGGCAATTCGTTCCGCTATGATGCCAGCACACCGCTGTTGGACGCTATGCTTTCCCTGCGCTATGTGATGGTGAAGTGCGGGGGGAATGTGGATCCGGATCCGCAGCCTTTCCTGACGGATCTGGGCAGGACAGGAAATATTGCATTGTATGAAAATTCCAGGACGTTTCCCTTGGCTTATCTGGCGGACGAATCTGTGATGGACTGGCAGACTTCCAGCCAATCTCCTTTTGACGTGCAGAATGACTTTGCCGCCTCGGCCACGGGGATCCAGGAGGAATTGTTTGATACCTGGGCACTGGAGGAAGTGAATGCCGAGGAAATGGAGATAAAATCTGTGGGTTCTGGCCGCTGGCATTATACGGTGACGAATCCCTATGATCTGGATGCCATTCCCGCTTTTGAGGCAAGACTAAAGGCGCCTGCGGATCAATTTCTCTATCTCTACGTGAATGTGCCTAACGCGGACTGGGTCGACGTGATTCGAGGCGAGGACGAGGACAGAAAGCAGCTCACCACCGGCTCCTGTCTGCTGGCCATCGGGCAGGTGCAGGCGGGGGAGGAGCTGACGCTGCGTTTTGAATTGACTAATAAGGGCGAATTCGAGATGAAATACCGCGGTTCCGGCTATGTGACGGTGTATGCCGCTGGGTATCAAGACGAAATTTTTGAACAGGTTTATGAGAAATTAACCAGTACTCCACTGGCCCTCACCTCTTTTTCCGATACGAAGATCGTCGGCAAGTTGGATGCCAAACAGGATGGGATTCTGGTCACATCGATTCCAGCGGCGGATGGCTGGGAGATCACCGTGGACCAAGCATCGGTGCCGGTTCTGGCCATTGGAGACGGTCTTGTGGGGTGCAGGGTCCCTGCCGGCAGCCACACGATTCAACTTCATTTTGAAGTGCCAGGGCTAAAGGTCGGCGTGATCGGCACGCTCATCTCGCTCCTGCTCACGCTGTTGTTCTTCTTCCTGGAGAAGAGAAGCTGGCGGGCACCAGTCACGGTGTGGGAGGCGATGCCGTTCCCATTCGACGAGGATTATGACGAGCCGGCGGTGGATGAGGAATACTATTTGGCTGAGGATGAAAATGTATATTCGGCGGAAGAGGAGGACTTCTATTCCACAGGAGAGGAGGAGTCCTATTCAGATGAATTTTCTGAATCGAAAGCCTATCCGGAGGCGGAGGATCTCGATGGAGGCCTGGCAGGAGAGGAGGTCACTGCCGAATCGGAGGGGTACGTTGAATCGGAGACCATAGGGGAGCCTCAGAATAGCCGGGAAATTTTAGAAGATTCCGGGGAATCATAAAAAGATTCAAACCCCATCTGTGCTGGAAGAGACGGACCAGGAAGCAGATAGTGAAAGAAATAGGGAAGACGAATCGTGAGCGATATAATTATTAACTATAGCTGTGAGAGGAGGAATCGAGAGCGAACGTGATCAAGAGAGAAAGGACCGGGGAGAAGAGCAGGAGAAAGCGGAGGATTCGGACAGCAGTACTGCTTGTGCTTCTTGCTTTGAGCTTACTCTCACTGCTTCCTTGGGTGAAAAGGCAGAGGGATTTTTACCTGGCGCAAAAACGGACGGATCAATTGTGGAGCATGGCAGGGCAGATGCCGGCGACCCAGGTGGATTTTCAAGAGGAAGCGGAAAATCAGAGCGCTGGGCAGGCGGAGGAGACACCGACAAAGGAGGAAGAGAAGGTGACGGAACCGGCGTCCGAAGATGAAGCGGAGTCTCTGTTTTACGTGGATTTTTCCGCACTCACCGCCATCAATCCCGACATTGCAGGCTGGCTTCTGGCACCTGGCGCGGGCATTTCCGAGCCTGTGGTGCGGGCGAAAGATCAAGAAACCTATCTAAATCACGATGCTTCCGGACAGACCACCTTGACCGGCGCAGTCTTTCTGGACAGTGCGCAGACCTCAGATTTTGAGGGAGATCAAACGATTTTTTATGGGCATCATTTGAAAAACGGGATGCGCTTCGGCAATCTGGAGGCATATCTGTCGGAGGAATGTGTGCGGGAGAATCCTTTCCTTGCCATCGTGACACCAGAAAAGGTGATTTATGCCAAGGTTCTTCTCTGTAAAAAGGGACCCGCAGATGGGGAAATCCGCCGGTTTTCTTTTGAAACCCGGGAGGAGAAAGATGCATTCTGGGAAAAATATCTTCCAGAAATCAGTGCAGAGGAGCGGGAAGGGCGACTCTATACCCTGATCACCTGTGACCCGGATGACCGGGAGGATCGCATTTTCCTCTTCGCCAGATCGTGCGGGGCACAGGAGGAAGCGGAGGCTAGGAAGGTGCTCCGGGCGGTTTCTGTCCCCTGAAGGGCGGGCTCTATAGATTTGGGATCATAGAAGATATTGTGATACGACTTGGAAGACGCGGGATAGATACCGCCTTTTTGAGAGTGATTGGATATGATAGTCGGAATGGCAGCACATGTGGACAGCGGAAAGACTACCCTGTCCGAACAGATCTTATATCGCTGCGGGGTGCTGAAAAGTCCTGGACGAGTGGATCATAAGGATGCGTTCCTGGATGATCAGGACATTGAGAGAGAACGGGGAATTACGATTTTTGCCGGGATCGGACAGGCTGTGTGGAAAGAGGTTCCTTTCACACTTCTTGACACGCCAGGACATGTTGATTTTTCAGGTGAGGCAGAGCGTGCGATTAAAGTGTTGGATCTGGCGGTGCTGTTGGTTGACGCGGCGGAAGGATTGAAGGGACATACCATTTCTCTCTGGCATCTCCTGCGGCACAATCACGTTCCCACCTTGATTTTTCTCAATAGACGGACCGCCCCGAAGCCGATGCGGGGCAGGTGCTGAGTCAGATGAGGAGACGATTCGGGATCGCCACCGCTTTTTCAAAAAGAGCGGGTTCTTTCTCAGAGAGGGAGCGGGAGGCACTGGCGGACACCGGCGAGGCCCTGCTGGAGGCTTATCTGGACGGAAAGGGAGAGGACGATTTCTGGTGTGCGGCTGCCCAGACGGCATTTTGGGAGGAACGGTATTTCCCCGCGGTGTGGGGCAGTGCGTTATCGGGACAGGGCGTGGAGCTTCTGTTGGATCTGATTGCCTGGTATGGAACACCCTTTTTGACAGGGGAGAGGGAAAAGGCAAGTCTGCCCTTCGGTGCGAGAGTCTTTGCCATTCGCCGACGGGAAAGGGAGCGGATGACGATTCTGAAAGTGACCGGCGGTGTGCTGCGGGTGAAGGATACTCTGCTGGTGAAAAGTAGAGAGGGAGAGGAGAAAGAGGAGAAAGTGTCTCAAATCTATCTCTGTCAAGGTGCCCGCAATCAGAGCGTGAGGGAAGTCTGCGCCGGGATGCTCTGCGCCGTCACCGGCCTGCAGGGGACGAGAGCGGGAGAAGGCCTGGGCACAGAGACAGACTGTGTCTACGAATACAAGCCTTCTTTTCAGAGCAGTCTCTCCTGGGACAAGGAGGTGCCTGCCGCGAAGGTAGTCCCCCTGTTAAAGGAGCTGGAGGAAGAGGATCCAACTTTACATTTTGAGTTAGATGCTGTGACTGGACAATTGCTCTTGCAGATGACCGGGCCGATTCAGGGGGAGGTCGTTGCCCAATTGGCAAAAGATCGTTTTGGTCTGACTTTGTCCTTTGGAGAGAGCAGGCCAGTTTATCTGGAGACCATCAAGTCCCCTGTCCTTGGTTTCGGTCATTATGAGCCGCTGCGCCATTACAGCGAGGTGGCGCTGCTGCTTCTGCCGGGTCAGAGGGGAAGCGGAATCACATTTTCCAGCCGCTGCAATGTGGATTTGCTGCCGGCATCTTTTCAAAATCTAGTTCGCACACATGTGATGGAGCGCCCCATCCGGGGAATTTTGACTGGTTCTCCTTTGACGGATGTCCACGTGGTTTTGATTGCGGGCGCTTTTCACATCAAACACACAGAGGGCGGGGATTTCCGGCAGGCAGTGTATCGGGCACTGCGCCAGGGCCTGGAGAAAGCGGAGAATCAGATTCTCGAACCCTATCGGATTTTTACCATCTCTCTGCCGAAAGAGCACGCAGACCGCATTGGCAGGATTCTGGCGGCGCTAAAGCAGCTGGGACTTCCCCCGGAGGGACCGGCGGAGGAGGACGGGATGCTTTTGGTTTCCGGGAGGGGCCCCGCGATTCTTCTGGCGGAATTCGCGGAGAGGCTTCCAGCGCTGACCAGTGGAAATGCCAGCCTTTTTGTGGAAGAGGATGGATATGATCTTTGTCACAATCCAGAGGAAGTGATTGCCGCCATCGGTTACGATAAGAATGCGGATCTGGATTATCCCTCGTCTTCTGTTTTTTGTGCCAAGGGAGCGGGCTTTACGGTGCCCTGGGATCAGGCGGAACAATATATGCACACCATCAAGGCGGGAATGATTCCGGGGGATAGTTTGGAGGAAGACGGTTGCGATTTCGCATAAAAACGAGGATAGAAGAGGCATAAGGCATGGATAAAATTGCGGTGTTAATTCCGTGTTACAATGAGGGTATGACGATCAAGAAGGTAGTTTCCGACTGGAAAAAGGCACTGCCCGAGGCGACGATCTATGTCTATGACAATAATTCCACCGATGACACTGCCGGACTTGCCCGGGAGGCGGGAGCCGTCGTGCGCCGGGAATACAAGCAGGGAAAAGGCAATGTGATCCGCAGAATGTTCCGGGAGATTGACGCGCAGGTTTATCTGGTCGTGGACGGGGATGACACCTATCCCGCGGACTGTGCCGGAGAGATGGTGAATCTGGTTTTAAACCGGCAGGCGGATATGGTGATCGGGGATCGGCTTTCCTCCACTTATTTCACGGAGAATAAGCGGCCTTTTCACAATTCCGGCAATGCCATGGTGCGCTGGTGTATCAATACCATGTTTCACGCTGATATTCGGGATATCATGACCGGCTGCCGGGCGTTCAGTTATGAGTTCGTAAAGACCTTTCCAGTTTTATCGACCGGATTTGAGATTGAGACTGAGATGACCATCCATGCCCTGGACAAGAATATGAATATCGCCAATGTAGTGATTCCTTATCGAGACCGGCCAGAGGGCAGCGTGTCAAAGCTCAGCACGTTCTCTGACGGATTCAAAGTCTTAGGTGCCATGGTGAGAATGTACCGCAACTATAAACCGGTACCTTTTTTTGGCTTTATCGCGCTGGCGCTGCTGCTTTTGGCCGCGGGATTTTTCATCCCTGTGTTTGTGACTTATCTGAGGACGGGGCTGGTTCCGAATTTCCCGACGCTGATCGTCTGCGGGTTCACTGCCATCGCGGCGCTGCTTTCTTTTTTCTCCGGACTGCAGCTGGAGGCAGCCTGTCAGAAAAACAGACAGGATTTTGAACTCGCTCTGATTCGGATCAACCGGGAGTATCGGGAGATGTTAAAAGAGGAGAGGTGCCGATAGATTGCCATAGGACGGAGATCGGAAGGGTGATCTTCCGAGCAGAAAAGGGTACATAATAGGCAAATTGAGATTAAAACGGGCGGACCAGATAATCTGCATGGACAAAGAATGACGGAAACTTCAGAACAGAGGATGAAATATACAAAGAATGACGGGACCTTCAGATCAGAGGATGGCGCACGGACGGAAAGGAGCATGCATGGCAAAACAACCTGCCGAGAAGAAAAAAGAGAGACTGCAGATTGCCGCTGCCTTCTTGCTGGCAATTCTCACATTCCTTCTCTGTGCACTGCCCACAGACGATCTGTCGATCTTTAACGGGGAGATCCCAGGACACAGAAATCAGTATGAATTGATGACGGAATCACTGCTGCAGGGCAGACTCGATTTCGCGTACGGAGACGAGGAGGAATTGGAGAAGCTGGAGAATCCCTATGACCCTCTGGAGAGGGAAGAGACGGGGGTAAAATTTCACTGGGATCACGCCTACTACAAGGGTCATTATTACATGTATTTTGGGATCGTGCCGGTCTTCCTCGCCTTTTTGCCCTATCGCCTGTTGACGGGAAATGCCCTCCCCACGTATCAAGCAACCTGCTTTTTCATTGCGCTGATCATTGCGGGAATGTTTTCACTGTTCTGGCTGCTTCGGAAACAGTTTTTTCAGAAATTGCCCTATGGGATCTATCTGGCGTTATCCGTCACCTTTTCCATTATGAGTGTGTGGTATGCCTCAGCGGAACCGACACTTTACAGTACCGCCATCACCGCTGCAGTCGCCATGGAATTGTGGAGCCTGTTTTTTTTCGTCCGCGGGGTCTATGCGGAGAAAGGGGAAAACAGGCAGATTTTGTCTGCGGCGGTGGGTGCTGCTTTTGGCGCATTGGCATTTGGCTGCAGACCGCCGATCGCCATGGCCAATCTCCTGGTCCTGCCGCTGCTTTTCGTATTTTTAAAGGAACACAGATTCACCTTTAAACTGTGCGGGAAATTGGCGCTGGCGGCCTCCCCTTATTTTCTGACCGCAGTCGGACTGATGCTATACAATTACGCAAGGTTTGAGGACCCCTTTGAATTCGGGCAGCGTTACCAATTGACCGTCGCGGATCAGACCGGTTACAGCATGGCGTTAAACGGGGAAACATTCGCCCAGATCCTCCGGGGAATAAAAGAAAACTTTTTTCAGGTCGGTACTGTCTCTGGGGAGTTTCCCTATTTGAGCGGTTCCAGCGTGTTTTTCAATTTTCCGATGCTGCTGATCTGCCTGTTGGGGTTGATTTTTATTTTCAAAGAGGCAAAGGAAAAGAAACTGTTGTCGTTTTTGCTTTTTCTTCCCCTGACAGTCCTCGTGATCACAGCGGTGGACGTGATGTGGACCCCGTATCTGCTGGAGCGCTACCGCATGGATGTTTATTTTCTGATGGGAATCTGGTGTTTTCTGACGCTGGGACTGTGGTTTGAGAGAAGCGACCGCAAGCGAATGTTCTGCGTGCTGGTCTGCTTTTTCTGTGCCATGACGCTGATTTCGTCCTTTCTGCTCTTTGTCGAGGCGTACTGCGCTTATTATCCGGAGAAAATCGCCGAGATCGCGGGGATGCTGGGACTGCGGTGAGGGAGAACCTTCACTTTCAAAAGAGAGCATCCCCTAGACACGTTCCTAAACGATGTTTTGCCTGGAGAAAAATTCTTCACTTTCAAAAAAAGAGAGCATCCCGCAAAATCTCGTATCTTGTCTGGAAAATGCAGCTGTAAGGACTGGCCGGTGATCATCGGCACAGACACGGGGACTCTGTCCAATATTCGGAATCCGTGGACCCATACCCCATTACTTCCTCGCATTAGGGCGGGTAGATAACCCTTTTCGGAATGCAGGCATGCCGTGGGTCAAGAGTTTCTACCCTGATATCTATAAACGCACTGTTATTTCACCGACCGCAGATACTCCTCCGCTGCCTCCTCCGAGAGATCATATTGATCCATAAGTACGCGCT
>CAZROZ010000055.1:0-9572 GCA_964601745.1 uncultured Lachnospiraceae bacterium
AGCGGGGAATGTATAGGATCTTTTATGTTTGCATCATACCATATTTTTCTTCCCGTGCAAGAGTGCCCCGGATGTGTCGCTTCCCATGCAGGAGTGCCCCAGATGTGTCGCTGACCGTGCAAGAGTGCTTCGGATGTGTCGTTGACCATGCAAGAGTGCCCCAGATGCGCTGCCGAAACGTTCAGAAATACAGCGCAAATACAGCGCAAATATACGGGACCTGTTTTTTATTTTCTAAAAAGAAAAAGTTGTATCTTTGTCCGGTTTCAGATATACTTGTAAAGGCTTGGAAAACGGTTGAAAAAGAAGGCGTAAAAGTTTGATTTCCCCATGAAAGACAGTAACAATTTCATCTTGAAATACTATATTATTGCGGAAATATTTTGAGGGAAAATACAAGAACCTGTTGTAAAACAAAATGCTATTTGATTACAGCAGACGCCCCTTTTTCCTTTGCATTTTAGTAAAAAGAAAGGATATCCAATGAATTACGAGAATTTGTATCAGGAGATGCTGCAGCAGAAAAAAAGTTTCCAAAATGATCTGGAAACGATGAAGAAACTCTTCCGATCGGTGACCAACGAGTTGGAGAGCGGAGATGTCAAGGCAATGACCAAAGATCTGGCGGCGATGAGCGGAATGATTGGCGGCCTGGGAGACAAGTTGACCGGTATGGAGGATACGCTGGCGGGATTTGATTCCAGAAAATATTTCGAAGACGGCGACTTTGCCGCTCAAATATTGGAGATCTGTCAAGAAAAAGGCGTGGATGTGAAAGGAACATTTCCCGTCTATGAGATGTTCCCCTATAAGGTGAAGATAGACGCGGAGAATCAGGATATTTACATGAACAACAAGAAGGTTCCCTGTATGCGTCCTGCGAAATTTGTAGAGAAAGTACAGAAGGAGCAGGAGAGGCTGAAACGGACAAATTTCAATGCGACTACCTTTGCCTCGGAGCTGGAGAACGCATATGATCTGCTGGCGCTAAAAGGAAAAAGTCGTGACAGGAGTCCAGAACTCTACCTGAAGGACCTGTACAAGTATTTGGCTCCAATGGGAAGACTGCGCAAGGTTTATGACATGCAAAATTATGCGTATGACGTGGCAAAACTCTACGATTCGGATGAGAGAGTGACCAAGAGCGGCATACAATTTGAATTCGGACCCACCAGGATCAGCAACAGATCTCTGCGGATTATAGACCAATACGGGAAGGAGCAGTATCTCTCCACGATTCAATTTTTTTATAAAGATTGAGCGGGAAGAGGACTTCCTCATCTCTATAGTAAACGACATAATTAAGTTCGCTTTGATTTTCAATGAATTCAACAAAAACACTTTTCAGTTCAAAGTGAGATGCTTAATGTCGTTAACCATAGAGAACAGAATTTCTAGTGCAGCTGGTGATAAAACAATTCCAAACAAATAGGAAGAGTGCCAAACGGGAAGAGGGATGTTTATGGTAAAAGGGATTCAATTTCTCTCAGATTTCTGGACGGAGAAATATTTGCAGGAATATATCAAAGACGGGGGCAGCAAGATCAAGTTTGTGACCGGGCGAAAGGGCAGCGGCAAGACTTACTTTCTGCAGCTGATGTCCGATATCGCAAAGAGAGAAAACTACAAGACGGTGAATTTTTCCGCCCAGGAAACTTGGTTGCACGATTTTAAAGAGATCTATGCGGAGATTTTTCTTCAGTGTGACATCCTGGACTGCCTGCGCGCCGTGGGGAATGAGATCATTCGGCAGATGGGATATGATGGTACGGAGATCCCGGAAGGACAGAAATTCATTGACTATGTGTCTGTGAAAGAGGGAAATGATATTCTCACGAAAAGGGAGATTCGCGATCAGCTGAGGAAAAATTTTCTCAATAATCCACTGCTGGACAATAATTTCGCCTTGGCGTGCAGCCTGCTGACCGGCAGCATCCTGGGATATCCTGTTTTGGAAGAGTCCAACCAGCAATTGCTTCTGGCATGGCTTTCCGGGGACAGGACAGTGAAATTGTCTCAGCTGAGGGCGATGGGTTTCTATCCCAGCAAAATTACGAAATATAATGCCAGGTACATGCTGCGCTCCCTGGCGGAAGTGATTCATATGGGCGGATACTCCGGGCTGTTTGTCACGGTGGACGATATGGAAATCCTGGTGAGCAAATCCAGTTTGGAACCCCTTCACTATTCAAAGACGAAGCGGGAGGATACCTATGAGAGCATTAGGCAGTTGATTGATGACATCGATAATTTTCATTACGTCATGTTTGTCTACGGGTTTGGACGGGCACTGATTGATGAGGAGAATGCGGGTCTGAAGTCCTATCAGGCGCTCTGGATGCGGATCCAGAATGAGATAGTGGGAGAGCGGTTTAACTGTTTTGCGGATATTGTGGATATGGATCAACTGGCGGCGCAGGAATACACCCCGGAAGTGGTGATGGAGATTTCCAGGAGTATTGCCAGACAGCAAATGAATGTCCCGGAGCTGGATAGAGAGCAGGCTCAGGCAATTCTGCAAAATGCAGGCACGGGAGTTCTTGGCATTCCGGGACTTGTCCGGCAGGCGATGGAGGAGGGACTGCAAAATGTATGATGTTGTAGCAAGACATATCATAGAGGCGCTGCGTTCCGGCATCCCTTCCAGGATTGTGGGTCAGTATTTTTCAGAGGCAAGACCGGAATTGGAGCGGGAGCTCTCCACCAGGCTGAGCGCGGTAGCGGATACCGGGCATTCTGACGGGATGGTGATTCGGGGCAAATACGGCGAGGGAAAGACACACCTGCTCAATACCATGTTTGGTTTGGCACAGTCGGAACAGATGGTGGTTTCTCTCATCTCTCTGAGCAAAGAAACGCCGATGGATAAACTCCAACTGGTTTACCAGAAATTGATGCAGAATACCTACCTGCCGGGGCGGAGCCAGCCGGGCTTTGAGGCGGAATTGGAGAAATTGACGCCAAACGCGCCGGTTTCTTTGGAATTGCTGCACTACGCGGCGAAGCGTCTGGAAACGGATAAATTGTACTATCTGTTCCGCTCCTACCTGAATACGGATGACGCGGATGAGAAACTTCTGCTGCTGACGGATCTGGAAGGTGATTTCATGACCAACAGTGCGGTCAGGCAGGTTTACCGCAGGATTTTTGGCGAGCCTGTCAAATTCACAGTGAATTTTGCCAAAACAAAACATTGCATGGATTACCTTTCCTTCATGAGTCATCTTTTCTCGCAGATGGGTTATCATGGATGGGTGATTCTGGTGGACGAGACGGAATTGATGGGGCGATTGAGCAAGAAGGCAAGGTTGAACGCTTACCGCAACATGGCGAGTTTCCTCCTTCCAAAGCAGGGAGAAGGACTGGATTCCACTTTTTCGCTCTTTGCGCTCAGCTCTTCCTATACGGCGGATGTGATCGAGTCGAAGCACGAGTATGATAATCTGAAGGAGCGCTATCCAGATGAGCCGGAACCCATTAAGTCCGTGCTGGATCTGCTGGTGAAAGCGCCTTCTCTGTCCCCGTTTACCCGGGAGGAATTGGAGGATGTGCTGGGTAAAATCCAGGAATTTCACGGAAAAGCGTATGGCTGGACTCCTGATGTGCCGGTCTCCACGCTGATGGAAAAGACGAAGCATGGCGGTTATCTGCTGAGGACGAAGATCCGTGCCGCCATCGAGTTCCTGGATCAGCTCTATCAATATCACACCGCGGGGAATACGACGATCAATGAGTTGGGAAAGGAAATCTTGACGGACGAGACTCCTTCGCTGGATGAGGAGGAAATGTGAAAGGAGGAATGGCATTCTTAAAATTTTAATTTTTGAAAAAAGGGACAACCTTGGCAACGTGTATAATTTTGCTTCTATAATAATGCTAGAAATCTAATTCTCTTCACAGAAAATATGTATTGACATTAATTTATTTAGAAAAGGTGATCATCTATTGTGTTTTGTCAAATGTGTGGAGCAAAGATTGATGATGCGGCGCGGTTTTGCCCAAATTGCGGTGCGCCCGTGGCCAACCCAAAGACTTCCGTTCCTCCGCAGTCCCCCGCTAATGCAGGGCCTTCCGTTCCTCCACAATCTTCTGCCAATATGGGGCCTTCCGCTAATTCAGGACCTTCTGCTTCTTCACAGCCTTTCCCCAATATGGGGCCTTCCGCTTCTGAGCAGCCCTTTGTCCAATCGAATGGCTTTACGCCTCCTCCGGCTGCTGCGAATACAAATGTAACCGGCAAACCTGCCGCGCATATGAAATGGTACCGGTTTATCCTGATCTTTGCGGCGATGTGGCTAACCTTTGGCTGTGTGGTGGATGGCGTGGCTATGACATTCATTGGCAGTCTCACGATATCCGGGACGGATTATTTGTATCGGTATATTCCAGCCTTACGGCCATTAGAAATGATTTTTGGCGTTATTACTCTTTTCGTAGCGGTGGCTGGTTTATTAGCCACAATCTGTGTGAACAAATATTCAAAAAATTCACGGTTTATTTGCAATCTTGCTTTTGGCGGCAGAATTGCGGCATTCCTGATCTACATTTTTATCACTTCCTTGATGCTGCGCGTGCCGATGGGAGATATGCTCACCCCGATCAGTGTATTGACGGTTCTTGTTTTTGCTGTGATTTTAGTTGTCAACAACTGCGTGTACTTTAAAAAGAATGCCTTGCTCTATAGATTTTGAAACAGTGCAAAGAAGGAAAGAAAAGGAGAAAAAACAATGCGTAATGTGATTGAGCTGAATCAGGACTGGCGTTTTATGCAGCAGAATGTGGGATTGCCGGAGCAATTCCCGGAAGACTGGCCGAGAGTGGATCTGCCCCACACCTGGAATGCGGTAGACGGGCACAACGGCAACGGCGGCTATGAGCGGGGGACCTATTGGTATGCGAAGCAATTTGTCACGCCAAAGCAACCCTTGCCCGGCGGGAGAGTCTATGTGGAAATATTGGCGGCGGGGCAGCAGGCGACCGTCTATATCAACGGGACGAAGGTGGCCTACCACGAGGGAGGATACTCTGCGTTTCGCGCGGATCTCACCGATTACTGCAAAGAAGAGGGGGAAAATCTGCTGGTCATCGCCTGCAGCAATGAGCCCAAAGACAGTGTCTATCCCCAGTATGCGGATTTTACGTTCTATGGCGGGCTATATCGGGGTGTGAATCTGATCAGCGTGCCTGCGACTCATTTTGATCTGGATTATTATGGCGGCCCGGGCATCCAGGTGACGCCGAAGCCCTGTGAGGACGGCGGCGCCGTGTTCGAGATTGCCTCCTGGGTGACCAATCCGGATGAGAATTTCACTGTGCTCTATTCCATTTACGGGGAGGGCAGGGAAGTAGCCTCCGCGGTGCGCCCGGCTGACGACGCCGCAGTGAAGATTTATGTGCCGGATGTGACATTGTGGGATGTGGACAATCCATTCTTGTACGATGTGACAGCTACCTTGCAGCGGCGCAATGAGGCGTATGATGAGGTCTATGTACAGGCTGGCGTGCGCAGCTATTCCTGCGATCCGCAGAAGGGATTTATCCTCAATGGGGTGCCGACGCCGCTGCGGGGTGTGAGCCGGCATCAGGATCTGCTCTATCAGGGAAATGCCCTGACATGGGAAGATCATTACAGAGATGCCTGTATCATCAAGGAATTAGGTGCCAATACCATCCGGCTCGCCCATTATCAACATTCCCAGGATTTCTATGATGCGTGTGATGAATTGGGTTTCATTGTGTGGGCAGAGATTCCTTTCATCAGTGTCTTTAACGAGGATCCGGCAGCCCATGAGAACTGCATCAGTCAGATGACGGAGCTTATCGTACAGAATTACAATCACCCGTCTATCTGTTTCTGGGGCTTGTCCAATGAGATTCTCATCGGTGGCATTTCGGAGAAACTCGTCGAGAATCACAGAGAGTTAAATGCCCTCTGCAAGAAATTGGATCCCACCAGATTGACGACCATAGCCCATGTCTCCATGACGCCTTTGGACAGTCCGCTGCATCACATCACAGACGTGGAGAGCTACAATCATTATTTCGGCTGGTATGGCGGGAAAATGGAAGATAACGGACCATGGCTGGATCATTTCCATGAGGTGAATCCCGATATTTGCCTGGGCCTCTCAGAGTATGGCTGTGAGGGAATTATCACGTATCACGGACCCAATCCTGCCTGCAAAGATTACAGCGAGGAGTATCAGGCCCTCAACCACGAGCACATGGCAAAAGTGCTGAGTGACCGGCCGTGGATCTGGGCCAGTCATGTGTGGAATATGTTTGATTTTGGCTGTGCCGCCAGGAATGAGGGAGGCGTGGCAGGCAGGAACAATAAGGGCCTGGTGACTATGGACCGCCGGACGAGGAAGGACAGTTTCTATGTCTATCAGGCGTACTGGACCAAAGAACCCATGGTGCACCTTTGCGGCAGGCGGTATGCCCAGCGTGCGGGAGAGACCACGCAGGTGCGCGTCTATTCCAACCAGCCGTCGGTGACCTTGTATCTGAACGGGAAAGAGATTGCCCAGCAGGAGGCAGAGAAAGTCTTTGTCTTCGAGGTGGCGTTAGAGGATGGATTCAATGTCTTGGTCGCCCAGGCAGGTGAGGTGAAGGATAGCATCACGCTGGAGAAAGTGGACAAGGAACCTTCTATCTACGCGCTGCCGAAAGAGCCGGCCGCCGAGGAAGGAGCTGCCAACTGGTTCAAACTGTCCGGTGATCTGGACTTGACCGCGCCGATGGAATTCCCAGAAGGGAAATACAGCATCAAAGACAGCCTGGAGGAATTGTCCAAATCTGAGGAGGCACTGGCGGTCTTTGCGGATGCGGTGAACATGGGCATGAACATGAAAATCGGTCCAGGGGAGAGCATGTGGCCTATGCTGAAAAACATGTCGCCGGAGACCTTAGCGGGTATGGCGGGACCCATGATGCCGGAAGGGTTCCTGCAGACCATTAATGCCAAATTGATAAAAATCGACAAAAAGTGACGTGAGGCACTTTGCCCCTTATAGGCCCTGGAATTTGATGCAATCGAGTCCGTGCGTGCGGCAAGGTGCGCACGGACTCGTCATTTTTTAGGTCAGAGATATCATCAATAAAAGAATTGATTTTCAATATGCACTAGAGATATCGTCGATAAAAGATTGATTTTCATTATGCACTAGAGATATCGTCAATAAAAGAATGATTTTCATTATGCACTTTAGTCTTGCCATTTGCGTAGGCTGCATCTCTTTACGGTATGGATTGTTGTAGAAAGCCATAGAAAGTCACAGGAGAGATAGATTGAGGAAAATACTTTTACATCCTGTCGTGATCTTCGTGATTGGAATCGCGGTTGGGATGGTGATGAGGCGAGTGTGTTTTCAAAGGTACTATAGTTAACGACATAATTAAGTTCACTTTGATTTTCAATCAATTCAACATAAAAAGCACTTTACAGTTCAAAGTGAGATGCTTAATGTCGTTTACTATAAAGATTGGGATTACGGCAATCTGTATCTTGTCCGCCCTTCTTTTCACGAATGATTCCAGGGGAGGTGTCATTCTCAATCTCCTGATCGTGCTCATTTGTGGCTTCGCAAGAAGGCCAGGTAACCCTTTTTCGCGCCTCAACTGTAAATGGAAGGAGAAGTCTGCTTGAAACCCATAAATTTTTTGATCAAACCCGCATCTGGTCTTTGCAATTTGCGGTGTCAATATTGCTTTTATGAGAATGAGATGCAAAACCGCGCAGAAAAAAGCAGGGGATTCATGAGCCAGGAAACGGTGGATCTTCTGCTCTCAGAGGCTCTTTCCGAAGCAGATCCGGATGCCGCAGTCACCTTTTCCTTTCAAGGCGGGGAGCCCACTCTGGCAGGCCTTCCTTTTTTCCGGGAATTTGTCCGGAAGGCCAGGCGGCGCTGTCCCAATCCGGACAACCTGCTATTTTCCATTCAGACCAATGGCACCCTGATCGACGAGGAATGGGCGAAATTCCTCGCACAGGAGCATTTTCTGGTGGGAATTTCCATTGACGGCTATCATGATCTACACAATCTCTATCGGACGGACGCCTCTGGAAATGGAAGTTGGGATCAGGTCATGAATGGCCTTCGGTTCCTGCGCAAACATGCCGTGGACGTAAACGCACTCTGTGTGGTGACCGGCAAATGTGCCAGTGCGCCAGCGAAGGTGTATCGGAACTTGAAAAAACTGGGTTTTAGATACATTCAGTTTATCGCCTGTCTGGACCCCATCGACGCGGAGCGGGGAACAATGCCGTATTCTTTGACACCGGAGGCATATGGGAAGTTTTTGTGTAATCTCTTTGATCTCTGGTTGGATGATTGGCATGGCAATGATTTTCACAGTATTCGTCTGTTCGAAGATTATCTTTGTATTATCATGAAAAAACCTTTCAGCACTTGTGCCACCTGCGGCAAGTGTGGTAATTATCTCGTCATAGAAGCTGACGGTTCTGTTTACCCCTGTGATTTTTACGCACTGGATGAATGGTGTCTGGGGAAATTGGGGAAACAGTCTTTGTCAGAGATGGCAGAGGGCGAGACGATGCGGCGCTTTCTGCGTTTTGGACAGGAGAAACCGGCAGCGTGTGCGGACTGCATGTATGACGAATCATGTAATGGTGGCTGCAAAAATGACTGGGTGCTGCGGGAGGACGGCTTTCATAACTATTACTGTAAGGCATTCCAAATCTTTTTTGAACATAGCATTGAGCAATTAAATGAGATCGCAGAAAACTTATTACAACATGAAAGGCAACGGTTGAATAGTAGATATTAAAAGATAAGACGGCGGGGAAAGGGGAGAGCCAGATGGCAACGTATGTGATTTCTGATATTCATGGGGAGTACGATAAATTGATGCAGATATTAGATTGCATCGCTTTAAAGGAGGAAGACACTCTCTTTGTCCTGGGTGATATACTGGATCGAGGCCCTCATCCCATTCAGGCACTTCTGCAACTCATGAAACTTCAAAATGTCACTTTTTTGACGGGAAATCATGAATTCATGGCGTTAAAATGCCTTCCGTTTTTGATGCGGGAGGGCGGAGACGTTTCTATGGAAAAATTAAATGAGAAACAATGGAATGATCTGCTTCTCTGGTACGCGAACGGCTGCAAGACGACCATCGAGGAATTTTTCACGCTGGATCAAGGCTTGCAGCAGGAAGTGGTAAACTGCCTGGAGGAATTTCTGCCCTATGAGGAGATTGCCGTGGACGGGAAAAAGTACCTTCTAGTTCATGCGGGCTTAAGACATTTTTCTCCTCAAAAAGCACTTTATGAATATACCATGGAGGAATTGGTGTGGGAGCGACCGGATTACAACATCCCCTATTTTACAGATCGCTATGTCGTGACGGGACATACGCCGACCATTGTGATCCCGGACAATCCAGATCCCGGCTGTATCTACCGGAAAAACACGCACATCGATATTGACTGCGGCGCATGCTATCCTGGAGGCAGACTCGCCGCGCTCTGCCTGGAGACGGGAGAGGAGTTCTATTCCTCCTCAAATCCCATCGATTGAGACATCTTGCCTTGAGCTGAAGTTGCT
>CAZROZ010000056.1:0-3432 GCA_964601745.1 uncultured Lachnospiraceae bacterium
GGTGAATCCAAATTCTACATTTCCCTGGAAGACGATCTGATGCGGTTGTTCGGCTCCGAGAAGCTGATGAATGTCTTTAATTCCATCGGCATCGAGGAGGGGGAGGAGCTGCAGCACTCTATGTTGAGCTCCGCCATTGAAAAGGCCCAGAAAAAAATTGAGGGCAATAACTTTGGAATCCGGAAAAATCTGCTGGAATATGACCGGGTCAACAATGATCAGAGGGAAATCATCTACGCGGAGCGCCGACGGGTGCTGGACGGCGAAAATATGCGGGATTCCATTTTTAAGATGATCACCGATACGGTGGAGCGCAAGGTAAATACCTGCATCGGGGAGGATCAGAGTCCGTCCGAATGGGATATGGCGGAATTAAACCGCCTGTTGCTACCCATTTTCCCTATTCCTCCCATTACTTTGACCGAGGAGGAAGAAAAGCACGGCCGACGCAATCAGTTGGTGCAGCGCCTCAAGGAAGCAGCGGTGAAAGCGTATGAGGCGAAAGAAGCGGAATTTCCTGAGCCGGAGCAGCTGCGGGAAGTCGAGCGGGTCATCCTGCTTCGCACCATAGACCGCAAATGGATGGATCACATTGACGATATGGATCAGCTGCGCCAGGGCATCGGTCTGCAGGCGTACGGCAACCGGGATCCAGTACAGGAATACCGGTTCCTGGCCTTTGACATGTTTGAGGAGATGACGGAAAATATCTCCGAGGACACGGTCCGGGCGTTGATGCATGTGAAGATAGAACAGAAAGTAGAGCGGGAGCAGGTCGCCAAGGTGACCGGCACCAATAAGGATGGCACAGATGTCCGCGGACCCAGGCGCAGAGAGGGCAGGAAGATTATGCCCAACGATCCCTGCCCCTGCGGCAGCGGGAAGAAGTATAAGTATTGCTGTGGAAGGAAGTGAGCGAGAATGGTAGAATTTGATCAGCGGAAAATGACGCTGGGGACTTATGAGAAACCATTGAGCGAAATGGGGGATCAACTTTGACCTGGCGAATAAAAAGCTCAGGATCGAAGAATTAGATCGCATGCTGGAGGAGCCGGGATTCTGGGAAAATCCGCAAAAAGCTCAGGAGTGCATGAAAGAACTCAAAGGCCTCAAGGGGACGGTGGAGCGTTACGCAAAGCTGAGATCCACTTATGAGGACCTGGAAGTGCTGATTGACCTGGGGGATGAGGAGGAAGATACCTCCCTTTTGCCGGAGGTAGACGAACAGTTGCGACAATTCGCCGAGGATCTGGACGATCTGAAGCTTTCCACGCTGCTGACCGGCGAGTTCGACGGGTACGATGCGATTTTGACACTGCACGCGGGCGCCGGAGGCACAGAGAGCTGTGATTGGGCGGGCATGTTGTCTCGGATGTATCAGCGCTGGGCGGAGAAGAAAGGCTTTAAAGTGGAGATCCTGGACTTTCTGGACGGAGAGGAAGCAGGTCTCAAATCCATTACCATGCAGATCGAGGGAGACAATGTCTATGGTCACCTGCGGTCGGAACACGGGGTACACCGGCTTGTGCGGATTTCTCCTTTCAATGCCCAGGGCAAGCGGCAGACTTCTTTTGTGTCCTGTGATGTGATGCCGGACATCGAGGAGGATCTGGATGTGGAGATCAATGACGATGATATCCGCATTGACACATATCGCTCCAGCGGTGCCGGCGGACAGCATATCAACAAGACGTCATCTGCTGTCCGTATCACCCATTTTCCCACCGGGATCGTGGTGACGTGCCAGAATGAACGATCGCAGCACAGCAACAAGGAAAAGGCCATGCAGATGCTGAAGGCAAAGCTGTATCTGCTGCGCAAACAGGAAAATCAGGACAAAGAGGCCGGCATCCGCGGGGAGGTCAAGGAAATCGGCTGGGGCAATCAGATTCGCTCTTACGTGATACAGCCCTATACCATGGTCAAGGATCACCGCACCGGGCAGGAAGTCAGCAATGTGTTCGGGGTGCTGGACGGCAATCTGGATCCCTTTATCAATGCTTATCTGCGCTGGACTCACCAGATGCCGGAGACAGAGTGAAAATCAGAATGTTCTTTACTTTGCTGCTGCAGCCCTTGTTTGGACATGCAGACTGAATTTTTGTCAGAGATCGGAAGGATTGCATTACCGCTTTGTATCGCCTTCAGGCTTTTCCTGACCCGGAGGCGATATTCTTTTTCATTGGAAATCAATGATAAGTATGATATCCTTGCAGAAATGAGGGAAATAGCATTGCTTTTAAGCGAAAGATAAGGAGAAGCAGACCTTTGAATTCCATTCCTCTTTGAAAATGACAGAGCACGGAGGTAGAACTATGATTAGGATAGCGGTATTGGGATACGGGACCATCGGCTCCGGGGTGGTTGAGGTGTTTTCCCGGAATCGTGACAGCATCAGACAGCGGGCGGGAGAGGAAATCACCGTTTCGAAGGTTCTGGATCTGCGGGATTTCCCCGGGGATCCTGTGGAGCAAATTCTGGTTCACGATTATCAGGAGATCGCCCAAGACCCGGAAATTCAGATTGTAGTGGAATGCATGGGCGGCCTTCATCCGGCGTACGAATTTGTGAAACAGGCGATCTTGGCGGGCCGCAGTGTCTGTACCTCCAACAAAGAACTGGTGGCGAAGTATGGCGCGGAACTGATTACCTTGGCGAGGGAAAATGGGTGCAACTTTTTCTTTGAGGCCAGTGTGGGCGGCGGGATCCCTGTTATCCGTCCGATGATCCAGTCATTGAGCGCCGATGTGATTGAGGAAATTACAGGAATCTTGAATGGAACCACCAATTACATCCTGACCAGAATGGCAGCGGATGACGCGGATTATGAGACAGAGCTAGAGGCGGCAAAAAAATGCGGCTACGCGGAGCGCAATCCCGCGGCGGATGTGGAGGGATATGACGCCTGCCGCAAGATCGCGATTCTTACTTCCCTGGCTTATGGAAAGCAGCTGGATTTCGAGGATATCCCCACCGAGGGGATTACCCAGATCACGGCGGAGGATCTGCGGTATGCCCAGAAAATGGGGATGGCAATCAAATTGATTGCCGGCAGCAGGCAGGAGGACGGGATCATTTATGCCCGGGTGGCGCCGCGGATGATTCCAAAAGAGCATCCTCTCTGCAGTGTGAATGACGTGTTCAATGCCGTCTTCGTCCGGGGCAATATGCTGGGCGATGCCATGTTCTACGGGAGGGGCGCGGGGAAATTGCCCACTGCCAGTGCTGTTGCAGCGGATGTGATCGAGGCGGCACTGCAGGGCTCCAGGAACGTACCGATCCAGTGGAGCCGTGAAAAATTGCGGCTGGGCGATCCGAAAAAGGAAAAGGCGAGATTTTTCCTGCGGCTTGGCGCAGATGCCCTGACCAGAGATCAGGCCGTGCTCCTTTTTGGGCCGATCCAGGAAGTCAGTATTGGATTGCCGGAATTTG
>CAZROZ010000056.1:3442-9557 GCA_964601745.1 uncultured Lachnospiraceae bacterium
ACACAATGGCTGGAGGAAGGTGTCATGGAGCAGACGCTTTCTTCTCTAAAGGGTGCGGTGAAAAGCAGAATCCGCGTGGGACTGTGAGCAAAAATCTCAGCAGGAGAGTGGGATTTCATAAAAAAACCGCCGCCTTTTAATCCAACAATGAAATGCCCGCACAGATGCTTCAAATAGACAGGAGGGAAATCAATGAAATATTTGGTGATATTAGGAGACGGTATGGCAGATGAGCCGCTGGAGGAATTAAACGGCTTGACTCCTCTCACGGTGGCAAAGACGCCGGAGATGGACCGTCTGGCAAGGCACAGTGAGATTGGCCTGGTGAAGACAATCCCCGACGGCATGAGTCCTGGCAGCGATACCGCAAATCTGGCCGTGCTGGGATATGATCCGAAGAAATATTATACCGGCCGTTCTCCGCTGGAGGCACTCAGTATCGGCGTGCCCATGCGGGATACAGACATTGCCCTGCGCTGTAATCTGGTCACTTTGTCGGATGACGATGTGCCCTATGAAGAAAAGACGATGATCGATCACAGTTCCGGGGAGCTCACCACCCAGGAGGCGGCGGAACTGATTGAGACTGTGAAAGAGGCGTTTGACAATGAGGTCTTCCAGTTCTACCTGGGGACCAGTTACCGGCACCTGACCATCTGGGACAAGGGCCTGATGGCGAAGTGCACGCCGCCTCATGACATTCTGGGGAGGAAAATCACCACTTTCCTGCCGGAGGATGAGGTGCTGCGGGATATGATGGTGCGCAGTTATGACCTGTTGAAGGACCATCCCGTGAATCTCGCCCGGGGAAAGGCGGGGCGCAATAAGGCCAATTCCATCTGGTTCTGGGGCGCAGGGACAAAACCGAGTCTTGATTCCTTCACCGGCAGGACCGGACTGCGGGGCGTGATGATTTCCGCGGTGGATCTGCTCAAGGGGATCGCTGTCGGGGCTGGCATGACCAATATCAACGTGGAAGGCGCTACCGGGACGCTGGAGACGAATTACGAGGGCAAAGCCCAGGCTGCTGTGGATGCCCTGCTGAAGGATGGATATGATTTTGCTTATCTGCACCTGGAGGCGCCGGATGAAATGGGACATCAGGGCAGCATTCCCAGGAAGATCCAGGCCATTGAGGCACTGGATCAGCGCATCATCCGCAATATTACCGCACAGATGGATGCCTCAGGAGAGCCGTATCGGATGCTGATCATGCCGGATCACCGCACGCCCATCTGGTGCCGCACCCATACCTCTGATCCGATTCCGTATATGATTTTTGACAGCAGGAATGAGGAAACCCGGGATATCGTCTACAATGAATTCACCGGGAAGGAGAGCGGCATTTATCTGCCGGAAGGATACCGGCTTATTGATAAATTGTTGGAAAAATAAGGAATCTGCTCTGTCCTTACACAGGTGGTTGAAAAGAAAAAGAGATCTCCCAGTTTAGCTGATTTTCAGGCGTTTTGAGTAAATTGTGGGAAATCTTCTTGGCGGGGAGGAATCAATAGATGTTAATTGTAAAAAAATTCGGCGGCACGTCGGTCGCGGACAATGAACGGATTTTCAACGTGGCCAGGCGCTGCGAGGAAGATTACCGGAATGGAAATCAAGTCGTTGTGGTGCTCTCTGCCATGGGAAAACAGACGGATGCTTTATTGAAGATGGCGAAGGGTGTCAATCCCAATCCACCCAAGCGGGAACTGGATATGCTGCTCTCCACCGGGGAGCAGGTCTCCGTCGCCATGATGGGGATGGCAATGGCGTCTCTGGGGATTCCGGCGGTTTCTCTCAACGCCTTCCAGGTGCCGATGTATACCACCGCCACTTACGGGAATGCCCGGATCAAGAAGATAGACCGGGACCGGATCCTGCAGGAACTGGAGAATAACCGGATCGTGCTGGTCACTGGATTTCAGGGAGTCGATAAATTTGAGAATGTGACAACGCTGGGACGGGGTGGCTCCGATACCACCGCCGTGGCACTGGCCGCCTCCCTGCATGCGGATGCCTGTGAGATCTATACGGATGTGGACGGGATCTTCACGGCGGATCCCAGGATCGTGAAGGATGCCAGAAAGTTGGATGAGATCACCTATGATGAGATGTTGGATCTCTCCACGTTGGGGGCGGGTGTGCTGCACAATCGCTCTGTAGAGATGGCAAAAAAATATGGGGTACAATTGGTTGTCCGGTCCAGTCTGAATTATAACCCAGGGACTGTTGTGAAGGGAGTGACCTCTAATATGGAAGGAATGTTGATCACCGGTATTGCCGTTGATAAGAATGTGGCGCGGATTTCTGTGGTGGGCCTGGATGATTATCCCGGTGTGGCATTTAAATTGTTCCATCATCTGGCCAGATATGATATCAATGTGGATATTATTTTGCAGTCTATCGGCAGGGACGGGACCAAGGATATCAGTTTTACTGTGGAGCGGGAGAAATTGCAGGATGCGCTGGATGTCATTGACCGGCACCGCAACAGCAGTATTCACTGTCAACATGTTTCTGTCGAGAAGAATGTGGCGAAGGTTTCCATCGTGGGAGCAGGCATGATGAATCATCCGGGGGTTGCCGCCAAGATGTTTGAGGCACTCTACGATGCCAATATCAATATTAAAATGATTTCCACGTCTGAGATCCGGGTGACAGTACTCATCGATGAGTCAGAGACAGAAAAAGCGGCAAATTACATTCATGCCGCGTTTGAGCTGGGGATCTGAGCCGGATTCTCTGCGATTTCTCGCGGGTACATTCGCAAAGCGTTTTATTCATGGTGCTGTCCCATATGTGGGGCATGGGAGTTTATGGTGTGACAATTTCACGGTCTGACTTGTTTTTCAAGATTAGGTTTTACAAAATGAGAGAGCCGAGAGGGAGCAGTTTTGAGACTGCTTTGCTTCGGCTCTTTTCTTTGTCACTGGCATCCGGATTTCGGAGTTGAATCGCAACGGAGCAAAACATGGGCTTTCATTTATAGGGGAGTTTACTCCAAGCACAGCTTGCAAAGTAAAGTAAGGTTTTGCTCAGAGCATGTTTCCGTCTTTATCAAATTCCGCTGTGGGCAGATTCCAGTGATAGCGGGCGGCCAGAAACCGGATCAAGAAAATGATGCAGCCGCATAAAATTCCGGCAGGAGTCTCCCCCAGCGGATCCCAGAGCAGGGCGTAGAGAATGGCTCCGACCAAAGAGGCGCAGGCATAGATGTGTTTGACAAAGATAAAGGGAGGCACACCTGCCAGAACGTCCCGGAGGACGCCGCCACCTACCCCAGTGATGACACCCAAAAATACGGTGAAAAACAGGTTGTCCGCATACCCCTGCTTGATGGCGGTGGCCACGCCGACAATTGTGAAAATGCCAAGCCCCGCAGAGTCCGCGAAGAACATGGCCCGGTCGTAGAGGTGTTCTTTACGGGCCAGGAAGCGGTGAACCGGCTGGGGAAACAAGAGGAGCGAAATTCCCAGTGCCACTGCCGCATAGATGGGAGAGCGAAACATGGCTGGAGGCAGCTGTCCCAGCAGCACATCCCGGAGGACCCCTCCTCCGCAGGCGGAGATCACGCCCATTGTGCAGATGCCGAAAATATCCATTTTCTTCTGACCGGCCAGCAGGGCACCGGATGCGGCAAAAGCGGCTGTGCCGAGCAGTTCCAATACGAATACAAAAAAGTCCATACTAATGCCTCCCGCAGCGCGGAATAATCCATGATATCATTTTTTACCCCAACATCATTCTATCGTTAACACGCATCCATTCTGCCCTGTCATCATAGCATACTGACTTGAAAGCGACAAGGTATGCTTTCCGTGCATTTTCACAGAGAAAATAAAAAACAACTTTCTTTCTTTAAATTGCAATGGTAAAATAGGCGAAAGCGCTGGGAGGTGTGAGGGAAAGCAACAAACGACGGAGGAGGAGATACTCTATGGAGAACGAAGAGGAAAGGGAAATCAGAAACCAGGAAGAGATGCCTATCTCAAATCAAGAAGTGCCAGAAATCGGGGATGCGACGATGGGCATTGAGGAGAAGAAAACCGGGAAAAAGAAAAATAAGAAGAAGAGGGGAAAATTCTGGCTCGTACTCTTCGCTCTGCTTGCAGTGGTTTTCGTGGGCGCCGCATCTTTTCTCGCCGGGAGATATCTCAGGGAGGAATCGCAGCAGGAAGCGGAGGAAGAATCCCCTGTGATTACCGTGGCGACTCTGGATGAGATTCTCAATATCAGTGAACTTTCGACCTTTACCTCAGTATACAATGGGGTGGCCCAGGTGATGGACGAGGAAGATCCGGAGAAGGTCAAATATTATGTTTCCTATGAGGCAAAAATTTATGCCGGTATTCCGTTTGACTCCGTTGCCAAAGAGGTGAACAACGCGGCAAAGCAGATCCGGATAAAGGTTCCAGAGGTGCGGATTATCAATACTTCCGTCGACATTTCCTCGCTGGATTTCATTTTTAACAACGAAAAGGCGAATAGTTCTTCGATCACAGAAGAGGCATTTCGCGCCTGCGAAGAGGATTTGAAGCAGGAGACGGAGACACAGAGTGCTATCCTGGAGCTGGCAAGGCAGAATGCCGTTAATGTATTGACCGCTCTGACCAAACCGATTGTGCAGCAGCTGGCTCCGGATTATCAGCTGATCGTGGAGTGAAGGAGGCGGAATAAAGATGAAAAAGAAGAAAATCGTACTCCTGTTAGTGGGAATTTTGTCCCTGCTCTGCGTCTCCTGTAGCCCTGCCCCGCAGGAAGAAGAGCCCCCTCTGGAGGTGGAACCGAAAACGGATCAGATGAAGTCTATTTGTGATCTGGCGGTGATGGACTGCTATTACCACAATGTGGCAAAATACTATGAGAAAGACGCTTCAGGGACTCTCTGGTGGAAGAAGGATAAGCATTTTTGGATTGAGTACAGCGGTGTGGTTACCTTTGGCATTGATGTCTCTCAGATTGACATAAAGCTCAATGGGACCGACATCACAATTTCGCTTCCCCCTGCCAAGATCTTAAAGAGCGAGGTGGATTCTTCCACTTTGACGAAGGATTCTTTCATTGTGGATAAGGATTCTGCCAAGGTCGAGGCGGAGGATGAGGTTAAAGCCTTGGAAGAGGCCCAAAAACAGCTGGAAGAGGAAGCGGAAAACGATATCGCGCTGCTGAATAGTGTCAGACAGCAGGTCCAGTATCTTCTGGAAGATTATATCAATAATATCGGTGATGTGAGCGGGAAAAAGTACACGATTCATTGGATTGATAAGGACAAAACAGACAGCCCAGGGATGACAGAATCGACAGAATCTACGACGTCGACAGTACCTGGTATGACAGAATCGACAGAATCTACGACGTCGACAGTACCCGGGACGACAGAGTCGACAGAATCTACGACGTCGGCGGTGCCAGGGACGACAGAATCAACAGAATCTACGATGTCGACAGTGCCTGGGATGACAGAAACAGAATCGACGACAACACAGATACCGGAGACGACAGAATCGATGACATCGCAGGAACCGGAGACAGCGGAATCAACGACGTCGACAGCGTCTACAGCGTCGACAGCACCGGAGACGACGACCAGGTGAAAAAAGCGGCACATGGGGAATGGCGAAGTATTTCGCAATCCTCTCATGCGCCGTTTTTCTGTGTATTTTTATAAAAAGGTTACCTTATAGCGAGGTTTTATTTTGGACGGTATCTCATTGCAGAGGCACTTCCCCGTTGTTGCTTCTCCCTTGATTCTTTGGAATCACCAGGATATTGGAGCTGCTCAGCAAAGTTCCATCGCCTGTTGTCTGCCCTACAAAAATCTGATCTCCAACTTCCAGCGCCCTGCTTACCTCCAGGGTGTGCTCATTGATGAATTGAGTACGGAGCCGTTTCCCGTTTCGATAAACCTTACTGTATCTATTAAACTGTCCCCCGATGATCAAGGTATGATCCCCCTCCGAGGTCGCTTGTTCGATGCAGATGGGATCGATGCCCAAGGCGATAGAGGTCTGTTCCCAAAGGGGGAAGGAACTCCCCATCTGACGGGCGGCTTCCTTTTCCGCATATTGCTCACCGTAGAGCAGATCGTACTCCAGCATTTCCAATTTCTCCATATAAT
>CAZROZ010000057.1:0-819 GCA_964601745.1 uncultured Lachnospiraceae bacterium
GCCAGGGGGAAATAGGAGAGTAGGACAGATTTTTGCTCACAGGAAGGATACTTTTTGGGGAAGGGTATTCTTTGGGGAAGGGTATTCTTTGGGGGAAGGTATTCTTTGGGGGAGAAGAAAAAGGAAAGAGGGAGAGAGGAAGGATGAAGTACAACTATGCCGCGTTTACGGACAGAGGAGAGAAGCTGGCACAATATTTGTCATCCCGCTTCGAGGGGGAGATCACGTCCCAGTGGAAGAGAGGGACGCTGAGGGAATGGACGGAGGGGAATTTTCAGCCCGGGAACGCACTGATCTTTGTGGGAGCCGCGGGCATTGCCGTTCGTGCCATCGCGCCGTATGTCAAATCAAAACTGGAGGACCCGGCGGTCATTGTCGTGGAGGAGACGGGAAAATTCGTCATTCCGATTCTCAGCGGCCACCTGGGCGGTGCCAATGAGACCGCGAGGAGAATGGCATCTTTTCTCGGCGCGATTCCGGTGATCACCACTGCCACGGATAACCGGGGTGTTTTCGCGGTGGACAATTGGGCAAAGGCACTGCACTGTATTATTTCTCACCCGGAGCACGTGAAGACGGTCTCCAAGCGGCTGCTGGAGGGAGAGACCGTCAGCTTTTACAGCGCCTGGCCTGTGGCGGGGACGGTCCCCGCTGGAATTTTGATGACACCCAAAGAGAAAGATCCCCAGGTGATCCTGGACGTGACGGAGGCGCCGGCAGAGAGTCTCTCCCTGATTCCGCCCATCGGCGTTCTGGGGATCGGCTGCCGCAAGGGCATCACCTGGGACAGGCTGGAAGAGACACTGGATGCCTTGAAGC
>CAZROZ010000057.1:829-9501 GCA_964601745.1 uncultured Lachnospiraceae bacterium
CATCCGCAAGGTGACCACCATTGATATAAAGGAAAAGGAGCGGGGACTGCTCTCTTTCTGTGCGGGGCACGGCTGGCCCATGACGGTGTATTCCGCGGAAAAACTCCGGGAGGTGAAGGGAGATTTTACGACTTCTCCTTTTGTGGAACAGGCGGTCGGCGTCGATAATGTCTGCGAGCGGGCTGCGGTGCGCTGCTCGAAAGGGACGCTGTGGCAGAAAAAATTTGTGGGCAGGGGAGTGACGATGGCGGTGGCGCTGGAGCCCTTCGTGCCCGCCTGGAGTCTGGAAAATGAATGAACTCTATGTGGTGGGAATCGGTCCTGGAAAAGCGGACGGTATGACTAGGGAAGCCATGGCTGTCCTGGAAAAAGCCCAGGTGATCTGCGGGTACGCCAGCTATGTGAACCTGGCGAGGGAAGCCCTTTCTTCAAGAAAGCAAGAGGATTCAAGAAGGCAAGGGGATTCAGGGCAGCAAGGGGATTCAGGGCAGCAGGAGGATTCAGGGCAGCAGGAGGATTCAAGGCAGCAGGAGGGTTCGAGGCAGCGAGAGGAGATAGGCACAGCGGGATTGCTGGGGAGATATCAGGAGAAGCCAAAGCAGTCCGCGGAGTCCGGGAGCCCCGCAGAACGAGGGGAGTCTACTCAGTTCGAGAGCCCTGCAGTTCGAGGGGACTCTACTGAGTTCGAGAGCCCTGCAGATGAGTTAAAGAGCCCCGCAGATGAGTTAAAGAATTCTCCAGAGCCAAAGGAATACCTTTCCTTTCCCATGCGTCAGGAAGTGAATCGTTGCAGGCAGGCCCTCACTATCGCCTCTCAAGGGAAAGTAACTGCCCTGGTCTGCAGCGGAGATCCGGGCGTATACGGCATGGCCAGCCCCCTGCTCTCTCTGGCGGCGCAATTTCCCGCGGTGAAGATTACAATTCTGCCCGGTGTTACCGCCGCACTTTCCGGCAGTGCGCTGCTGGGCGCTCCGCTGGGACACGATTTCTGTGTGATTTCCCTCTCAGATCTGCTGACACCGTGGGAAGTGATCGAGAAACGCCTGACGGCGGCATCCTGCGGTGATTTCGTGATCTGTCTGTACAATCCGGGTTCGAAAACGCGCAGGGATGCTCTAAAAAAAGCCTGTGAGATCTTGAGTGCCAGCGGCGTGGGGGCGGATCGACCCTGCGGTCTGGCGCACTGCATCGGCAGAGAGGAAGAAACGGTGACAATCCTGCCGTTTTCTCAGCTGCGGGAAATCTCTGTGGATATGCAGACTACCGTATTTATCGGAAATTCTGCCACGCAAGTAGTGGAAACCGGAGGGAGGAACTGGCTGGTGACGCCAAGAGGGTATTGTGGGATGGGGAAAAACTAACGGAAAGTGGCGCGTGGAATGAAATGTGTAATTTTTGGCGGCACCACAGAGGGACGAACTCTCTCAGAATGCCTGTCCAGGCAGGGGATTCCGGTGGAGGTCCGGGTGGCCACTTCCTATGGAAGGGCACTGCAGGGCAGCGGCCCCAATCAGACGGTGCGAGGCGGGCGACTCTCTGAGGAAGAGATGTGCGAAGTGCTGCGGGATGCCTTTTGTGTGGTGGATGCCACGCATCCGTACGCGGCAGAGGCCAGGCAGAATATCCGCCGGGCGGCGGAAAAGACGGGGGTCCCTTACCTGCGTTTCACCCGAAGGGAAAGTGTGCTTCCCGCGGACTGTCTGACAGTCTCCAGTGCGGCCGAAGCGGCGAACTACCTGCAAAATCGCACTGGCGCGGTTTTTCTCGCCACCGGGGTCAAGGAACTGCCAAATTTTTCTATTCTGCCGGGAAAGCGGCTCTACCCCCGGGTGCTGCCCATGATAGAGAGTCTATCTGCCTGCGAAGCGGCGGGGATTCCCGCGAAAAATATCATTGCCATGCAGGGTCCCTTTACCGAGGAGGTGAACGCGGCACTCTTTCTCCAGTATCATATCCGTTATCTGATAACAAAAGACGGCGGCAGGGAGGGCGGTTTTCCGGAAAAGGCGGCCGCGGCGGAAAAAACCGGCGTCACGATGCTGGTGATTCGGAGGCCGAAGGAGAGCGCGGATGCCTGCTATGAACTGGAAGAGGCGAAGCAGCAGGTGATGGCGCTCTTCTGCGGGGATGCGTGAATGCGCTTTTTTAGATAAATCAGTGGAAAGAGAGAAGAAACATTGCGCGTGACATTGATCGGAATGGGCGGAGGAGATCCGCGAGAACTCTCTTGTGAGAGCCTGGAAGCGATTTCCTGCGCTCAATTGCTGCTGGGGTCAGAGCGGCTTCTGGCGGCCTGCGGCGCTTTTGGTGCCCGCAAAATCTCTGCGGTCTCTGCCGCAGAACTCTCATCACAGATTCGCATGGCGCAGGAGGAAGAGATCGCCGTTCTATTCAGCGGGGATTCGGGATTTTATTCCGGCGCGAAAGGTGTGATCGAGGCACTTGGGAATTTTCCCTGTGAGATGCGGGTTCTGCCGGGTATCAGTTGTGTGCAGCTGCTGGCGGCGAGGATAAAGCAGCCTTGGCAGGAGTGGGAGCTGATTTCCGCCCACGGGGCGGAAGTGGATGTGCCTCGCTGCCTGCTCTGTGGGAGGCCGGTCTGTTTCCTCACCGGCAGCGGCAGTCAGGCGGCTTTTCTCTGCGGGGAGATCGCCAACGCCGGTCTGCCGGACCTTCTCGTGACAGTGGGGGAAAATCTGGGGCAGAGCGAGGAGCGGATCCGGACAGGAAAAGCGATAGAACTGGCGGGAGAACAGTTTTCCGATTTAAACCTTCTCTTGACACAGGCTGCCCCGACTCTGCCGATACGCCCCGGCGGCTGGCCGGATGACTGGTTTATCCGCGGCGTTGTCCCCATGACGAAACAGATCGTTCGTGCGGCAATTCTTTCTTTTCTGGGATTGACGAGAGAGGATGTCTGCTGGGATGTGGGCGCAGGAACCGGAAGCGTCAGCGCGGAGATGGCGGCCTTCTCCGCTCATGTTTACGCGGTGGAGGAAAAGGAAGAGGCCATTTCTTTGATTCTGCAGAATAAGGAAAAGAGCTGTGCCTGGAATCTGACAGCGATTTTGGGCCATGCGCCGGAAGCACTCTGGGACCTGCCTGCTCCGACGGCAGTCTTTGTGGGCGGCAGCGGTGGGATGCTGGGGGAGATCGTGAGAGCCGCGCTTTCCAAAAATCCCGCGGTCCGCATCTGTGTCAGTGCGGCGACGCTGGAGACAGTCTCCGGCGCAGTCCGGACGCTGCAGGAGCACGGAATCGAGATCAAGGGGCAGCAGATCTGTGTCAATCAATCTGTGCCATTGGGGAGATATCATCAGCTGAAGTCGGAAAATCCCGTTTTCTTATTGGGAGGAAGCAGGGCAGCAGGGGAACCTTGATTGAGGGAAACCTTGATTGAGAGGAACCTTGCTCGAGGAAATCATGCTTGAGGAAATCCTGCTCGAGGGAAACCTTGATCGAGGGAAAACTTTGACTGGGGTTTCGTCAATTCCACAATGCGAGGATGGAGGGGAGGAAATCCTGCTTGATTCAGATTTTACTGGCGGCACCGGGCTCCGGGAGCGGGAAAACGGTGGTGACCTGCGCTTTGCTGCGGACATTGCAAAAAAAGGGATATTCCCCCTGTGCTTTTAAATGTGGACCAGACTACATTGATCCAGCGTTTCACCGCAGCATCCTGGGAGTGGATGGCTGCAATCTAGACCTTTTTCTGGCCAAAGAGGAGCAGGTCCGGGAACTCTACGACTTTTACCGGGAAGGGCATGATGCCTGTGTGATTGAGGGCGTGATGGGGTATTATGACGGCCTGGGCGGGAGCAGTCTGACCGCCAGTACTTGTCACGTGGCGGATACGCTTCACCTGCCGGTGATCCTGGTGGTGACTCCAAAGGGGCAGAGTCTCACTCTGGCAGCCGCCGTAGAGGGCATTTTGCGGTTTCATCAGCCAAATCACATCGTGGGTATTTTGCTGAATCAGTGCGGTGACAGCCTGGCAAGGCAGCTCTCTCCTCTTTTGGAACAAGTGATTGGGGTGCCGGTGCTGGGCGCTCTGCCGAAAATGCCGGAAGCTCAGATCAGCAGCAGACATCTGGGCCTTTTTCAGGCGGAGGAAATTCGGGATTTGTCAGATCGGATTGAATGCCTGGCGGAGCGATTTGAGCGGTCTGTGGACGTGGATCGACTATTACAATTGTGTGACTTGTGTGACACGCCCTTCCCCAGCACTTTCAAGGAAAACGCTCCAGAAATAGGAATGATTCCGAGATCCACTTTTTCTGCTAAAATTCCCCCTCCCAAGACTGTCATTGCCGTGGCCAGGGATGCCGCTTTTACGTTCTCTTACCGGGAGAATTTGGATGTGCTACGGCAGGAGGGGGCGGAGTTGCGGTTTTTTTCTCCCCTGCGGGACGAGGAATTGCCGCCCTCCGTCGGAGGATTGTATCTGCCCGGCGGCTATCCGGAGCGGTATGCCAGAGAATTGTCCCAGAATAAAAGGCTGCTCTCGCAGATCAAAGCGGCGATTGCGTCCGGACTTCCGGTCGTGGCGGAGTGCGGCGGCTATCTCTACCTGCAGCAGAGTCTGGAGGGGATGGATGGCGTCTCGTACCCCATGGTCGGATTTTTTTCCGGTCATGGAAAGAGAGAGCCTCACCTGGTCCGCTTTGGCTACTGGAACATGAAAGCAAAAGAAGACAGCATGCTTTTTTCCGCGGGAGAGCAGGTTCCGGTGCATTCCTTTCACTATTGGGATGTCACGGATTCCGGGGAAGCCTTTTCCCTGTCGAAGCCTGATCTCGGGCAGAAGCAAGATCAAGTCAAAAAGGATGCCTCCGAGGGTGTCAAGCGAACGGTGCAGGAGGGAGAAGCCGGAGAAGCGATCTATGCGTCGTTTTTACATTTGTATTTTCCAGGGAAACGAGAACTGGCACGGCGTTTTGTGGAGAAAGCGGAAGAGTTTTGCCCTTCGTGAAGCGCCCTTTGTAGGGAACAGGGGAGGAAGACAGACGGCTTTAAGGAAAAAAAGATTTCCGGGAAAGAGAGGAAAAATCAGGGATGGCCAAAGCAATCATGATTCAGGGTACCATGTCCGGCGTGGGGAAGAGCCTGCTGACAGCCGCCCTGTGCCGGATTTTTTATCAGGACGGTATCCGGGTCTGCCCCTTTAAAAGCCAGAATATGGCGCTAAACAGCTTTGTCACGGCGGATGGCCTGGAGATGGGACGCGCCCAGGTGCTGCAGGCCCAGGCGGCAGGGCTAGAGCCGGATGTGCGGATGAATCCCATTTTATTAAAGCCGTCCAGCGACACCGGCAGCCAGGTTATCCTGGATGGAGTGGTCTACGGACAATATTCTGCCAGAGATTATTTCCGTTTGAAAAAGAAGCTGTTCCCCCGTGTACTGGCGGATTACAAATCATTGGAGCAGGAATTTGATCTGATTGTGATTGAGGGAGCCGGCAGCGCCGCGGAAATCAACTTGAAGGAAGATGACATCGTCAACATGGGATTGGCGAAGGCAGTCCATGCGCCGGTAGTCCTGGTGGGAAATATTGATCCCGGAGGCGTATTTGCGCAGCTCTACGGAACAATCGCGCTGCTGGAAGAAGAAGAGAGAAACCTGGTAAAGGGAATGGTGATCAATCAATTCCGGGGTGAGCTCTCCCTGCTTCTGCCGGGGCTTGAGAAACTGGAGGCGCTGACGAATCTGCCAGTGCTGGGGGTGATCCCCTGGATGCCGCTGTCGCTGGATGAAGAGGACTCCATGGCGGCAGAGCTTTCGGTGCGCAGCCATGAGAAGCGCCTAGATGTGGCAGTGATTCGCTTCCCCCATATTTCAAATTTCACAGACTTTGCGCCGCTGAATGCGCATCCCATGTTGGGCGTGCGCTACGTGAGCGATCCCGGACAGTGGCTGCGGCAGGGGAGGAAAGCGGAATCAGAGAGAGATGAACCCGATTTTCTGATCTTACCGGGGACAAAAAATACCATAGCGGATCTGCGCTGGCTGAACGAAAATGGTCTTGTCGAAAAAATTCGCCGGTATGCGAAGAAAGGAGGGCGGATTTTAGGGATCTGCGGCGGATATCAGATGCTAGGGGAAATGCTGTATGACCCGTCCGGGACAGAAGATGGGAGAACAGCGAGCATGAAGGGCATCGGATTGCTGCCGGTACGGACGACTTTTACCTCCGAAAAGGTCCGGACCCGCGTGAAGGGGACTTTGCTTGCAGATGGATTGTCAAACTGTGAGGTAGACGGCTACGAAATCCACATGGGAGAGAGCAAAGGAGATGGCCCTTCCTTTTGCAGCCTGTCCGACGGAAGGGAAGACGGCTGCGTCGCCGGCAACGTGTGGGGCACGTATCTACATGGGCTCTTTGATACCGGAGAGGCGGTGGAGGCATTGGTGCGCCTTCTCTGTCACGAGAAGGGAATCTCGCCAGATTCCGACCAAGAGCAGAGGATTCCTGTCAAGAGCCGCAGACAGATGCAGGAAGAGCAGCTCGACCTGCTGGCAGATACGGTCCGCAGGCATCTCTCCATGGAGAAATTGAAACAGATGATCGAAGCAGGCGTCTCAGAATAGGGCGGAAAAAAGAGGCGGATTTTCTCGCCTTGATGGGAAGCCTTTTTGACAAAAGAAGGAAAGAGGCATGGAAAGGGAAAGACAACCGTCGATCCTCTCTCCGGCGGAGATTGAGCAGGAGAGTATGCGGATCATTCGCCGAGAGCTCGATTCCCGGGGAATCCGGTTGCGGGAAGAAACAGAATCGATTGTGATGCGGGTCCTTCATGCGACAGCAGATTTTGACTTTGCGGAGAATCTGGTTTTCACGCCTGGCGCGGTATCGGCGGGCGTACTGGCACTTTCCTCCCAGATCCCCCTGATCACAGACACGAACATGGCAAAAGCAGGAATTTCAAGACCCGCCTTGCAAAAACTGGAAAATGAGGTATATTGTTACATGGCCGAGGAGAGGGTGAGGGATGCGGCAAGGGAACAGGGCTGTACCAGGGCCGCTGCCGCGATGCGTCTGGCCGCTTCTCTGCACAAAGACGCGGTCTATGCCATTGGGAATGCGCCGACTGCTCTATGGGAGCTCGGTGTCCTGATCAGAGAAGGACTTCGGCCGCGTCTGGTGATTGGCGTTCCGGTTGGCTTTGTTAATGTGGTGGAGAGCAAAGAGGAAGTACTGGCTCTTTGCAGGGAGAATCAGATTCCCGGTATTTTTGCCATGGGGAGGAAAGGCGGCAGCACAGCAGCGACCGCTATCTGCAACGCGCTTTTATATGAGGCAGCGCAAATGCGGGATCCAAGACAGCGATGTTGAGCTGGGCCTAAGACCAGAGCTCAAGCTCCAGACGAAAGTGCGGGAAAAGGTTCGTCTGCGCTAGGGAAAATCAGGAAGGAACCAAATCCGTCCGTTGTGAGCGGAAAAGAAGCAGCGAGAAGGAACAAATTCGTCAGTTATGAGTAGAAAAGAAACGTCAAGAAGGAACCAAATCCGTCCATTGTGAGTGGAAAAGAAGCGGCAAGAAGGAACAAATTCGTCAGTTATGAGTGGAAAAGGAACGGAAAATCAATAGAAATAAAGGCAATGCATCCTGCAGGAAAAGGGCAGGGAAAGAGAATGGGGAAATACGATGAAACAGATGCTATTATTACTGAATCCCATAGCGGGGACAAGAAAGGCATGCCGGTATCTGCCGGAGATCATTTCTATTTTCAATCGGGCCAATTATGACGTGAGTGTTTATATTACGAACGAACAGGGGGATGCCACGGAGGCAGTGAAAAAATTGGGCGCGGGACAGGACCTGATTGTCTGCAGCGGCGGGGACGGTACCCTCAATGAGACGGTGAATGGCCTTTTAAAGACAGGGCTTGACATTCCCATCGGCTATATCCCCGCGGGGTCCACCAATGACTTTGCCGATTCGCTCTCTCTGTCCACGCAGGTGATGGATGCGGCGATGCAGATTGTGAAAGGGACTCCGCACTATTACGATGTGGGAAGGGTCAATGACCGCTATTTTGTCTATGTCGCATCCTTCGGCGTCTTCACTAAGACCAGTTATAAGACTCCTCAGTATTTGAAGAATGCGCTGGGTCATCTGGCTTATGTGCTGCAGGGCATCCAGGAATTGACAGCGCTGCATCCGGAACATATTTTGATTCAGATGGAAGGACAGGATTTAGAGGGCGATTACCTCTTTGGCGCGGTCTGTAATTCCACCAGTCTCGGCGGGATTCTCACCCTGGACAGCAAAGTGGTGGATTTGAGCGACGGTTTGCTGGAACTGCTGTTGATTCCGGCGCCCAAGAATCTGCAGGAATTGTCAGATTGTATCGTCGCCCTGCAAAAGCAGGATTATACGAGCCATGCTATCTATTTCACCAGCACGTCCCGTCTAAAGATCACGTCGTCCACAAAGATGCAATGGGCGCTGGATGGAGAGAAAAAGGACGGGGCAGCGGAGATCCAGATTGAAAATGTGCCGAGAGCCTTCTGTCTGATTCACTGAAATTCAGCGATTCGCGGGTGATGGTTCGAGAAAAGTGTGCCGCGAATAAGAAAAGGGCTTGCAAAGGGAGAAGATAGGAGCGATAACGGCCGCTTCCGCCGCGGAGACTTGAGACAGTCACAAGGAAACCTGGACTGTTCCTCA
>CAZROZ010000058.1:0-9456 GCA_964601745.1 uncultured Lachnospiraceae bacterium
GGTCACTTCCGCCAAGACAGTGAAAGAGCGCTGTAATCCTCACGCCTTAACCGTGACGGTGAAGGATCTCCTGGCGGTACGCTCCAGCTCGTCCGTGACTTTATACGTGATTTTGTACTTTCCCGCCGTGTTGGTATCCACAGAACCGGAGATCCTGATTTTTTTTGTTATATCTTTGTTCATGGAAGACCTGGCCTTGACGCCGGTCCTCAGATTCAGCTTTTCTCCCGCCTCAATGGTCTTATTCTTAGTCCCAGTGATAGACGGCCTCTTGTCATTCCAGGGATTATTCTTGCTCCAGGAATCCGTGGGATCCCAACCGCTGCCGGCGGGAATCCGAATGGCTGCCGGCTTCCCCAGGGGACCTGGATCCTTCGAATTGTAGATGATCACTTTGGTGCCGATGCCGCAGTTGTCATAGATCCATTTGGCATCCCTGACATTGAGCCGCACACAGCCATGAGAGCAGGTAGTCCCCAGCTTATTGAACTCCTTGGAGGATAGCGTAGAGGGATCTTTTTGGCTGTACCACACCGAGTGGAACAGCACACCGCCGTAAATCCTGGTGGCATACTGGGACCAGACATCATCTATCATGAGCCGCCAGCGGTAGCGAACCTGCGTATGATAGGTCCCCAGCTTGGTCGCGGACCCGGTAGAGCACAAAAATGCCTTCACCGGCACTGTATACGCTCCCTCCTCATCCTTTTCATATACTGTCACCACATTCTGCTGCTTATTGACTTTCAGCAGATACTGGGTCTTTGACGCCGCCTGTCCTCTGGTGGCGCAGATTCCCATACCCAGCAGAAAAAGTACGACTGCCAATCCCAGCAGACGACCTGCCTGAGCGAATACTCCTCTTTTCTTCTCCCTCATTGATAAACCCCCTCTGCCCCAGCTAACCGTTGTTATTCGAAAAATAAAGGATCCGGCATCCACAATAGGAAAAGCCGCGACTCTGCGAAGACAGCTGCTCTCCACCATCAAATGGCATAGCTTAAGAGGAGCGGAATCAGCAACTGCACGATTGCGAGTATAATCAACACAATCACAACGACCTGCAATCCCGTCCTTTTCTTCTTTTTCACTTCCCCCACATTCCCGGCCCCCATGCTGGAATAAGCCGGCGTTCGTCCCTGTGCGCTATCCGCATAGGGAATATTGGGAATCCGCAGCTGTTCTCCCGCCGGCGCATAATTGGGGGCAGGATGGGCATGCGGCGTCTGACACTCATTGAGCTTTGTATCATTTTCCAGCTGCAGCCTCACATAATTCTGATCATAGTTGCTCTCATTCAGCCGAAATGTGGTCTCATTCACCACCGGTGTCACAAAACGATGGCAGGTCTTGCAATAGCTTCCCTTTATGACCTGATCACAGATCGGACATGTCTTCGTTTGCATGACTCTCTCCTTTCGCTTCCGCTTTTATTGATAGCGGGTTTCCCTTGCCCTCAAGCCGACTTCCCGGTTCCCTAAAGAAAAAAGCCTCCTAGGAAACGCTCCCCTCGTAGGAAACGTTCCCCCCCCCTTTCCCTAAAATTCTCACGGAAATATGTGGCTACTATCTGTAAAAATCAAAGGTTCCCAAAAAAGAACGCCTCTAATCATAACAGGTTTCCTGCCGCGTGACAAGTGGGAAGTAACCGGGTTTTCCCACTGCCTTTGTGCCATTTTCTCTTCTTCCACACCCCCTTTGCCCGAACATAAAAATCCTGGATTTTCTTGCCTTTTTCACCCTGGCAAGTTAGAATACCCGCAGGAAATCGATCCCGGCACATGAGCAAGGTGCTCTGACAGCCATAAGAATCGCCGTCACGAAGAGCTCCTCTCAGGGGAGAAATGGAGGAATCAGCATTATTATGAAATTATGGGGTGGCCGCTTCACCAAGGAAGAGAACCGTCTAGTACACAATTTCAACGCTTCCATCAGTTTTGATCAGAAATTTTACAGACAGGATATTGAAGGAAGCATCGCCCATGTCACCATGCTGGCAAAGCAAAGAATCCTGACAGAGCAGGAGCGTGACGTCCTCATTGAAGGACTCATCTCTATCAAACACGACATAGAAACCGGGACGCTTCCCATCGACCAAAACAGTGAGGATATTCACAGTTTCGTGGAAGAACAGCTGACACTGCGGGTGGGAGAAGCGGGAAAGAAACTCCACACCGGCAGAAGCCGCAATGATCAGGTGGCGCTGGATATGCGTCTGTATACAAGAGAGGAAATCAAAAATGTGGAAGAATTGCTGCGGGAACTACTGCTGACCCTGCACGCTATGATGAAGGAACACATTGACACCATTCTGCCCGGTTTTACCCATCTGCAAAAAGCCCAGCCCGTCACACTGGCACACCATCTGGGGGCTTATTTTGAGATGTTCAAGCGGGATCTGGAACGTCTGGAGGATAATTACAAACGCATGAATCAATGTCCCCTGGGCGCGGGCGCATTGGCCGGTACCACTTATCCTCTGGACAGGGCCTATACTGCCGAGCTGCTGGGATTTGACGCTCCCTGTGCCAACAGCATGGACGCTGTCTCTGACCGGGACTACCTGATTGAATTCCTCAGTGATCTGTCCCTCATCATGATGCACCTTTCCCGTTTCTGTGAGGAGATCATCACCTGGAATACCAATGAATATCAATTCGTGGAAATTGACGATGCCTACAGCACCGGATCCAGTATCATGCCGCAAAAGAAGAATCCGGACATCGCCGAATTGATCCGGGGCAAGACCGGACGGGTGTACGGGGCACTGCTCTCTCTGCTCACCGTCATGAAAGGGCTGCCGCTGGCCTACAATAAGGATATGCAGGAGGACAAAGAGCTGGCCTTTGACGCGATGGATACGGCAAAAGGGTGTCTGGGTCTTTTTATCGGCATGCTCTCCTCTCTCACGTTTCACAAAGACGTGATGAGAAACAGTGCGGCAGGCGGTTTTACCAATGCCACAGACGCGGCAGATTACCTGGTGGGCAAGGGAATCCCTTTCCGGGATGCACATGAAATCATCGGGAAATTGGTGCTGCGCTGTATCGAGAAGGACTGTTCTCTGGAAGATTTGCCCCTAGAGGAATATAAAGCGGCTTCTCCCGCTTTTGAGGAGGACATTTATGCTGCCATTTCCCTGGAGACCTGCGTCAATCGAAGGGATATCGCCGGAGCGCCGGGAAGAGCCGCCATGGAGAAGGCTATTGAGGAGAATGCAAAGTATCTGGGCATTTCATAAAAAATGACGGGTTCTTTTCGCTAATGTCCATGCGGATCGGCCTGCGAGCAGTCCATCCGCCTGCCCATTGCGACTGGGCACCGCAATAAATGAAAGCCCACGGATTGCTCCGCTGCGGTGCAGCCCCCGCAATCTCAACCCATATTAAAAACGGCTGCCGAGATGCAAACGGCAGCCACCTTATTATACGTAAAATAATAGGATCTTTTGAGATTTTTCAATCAGCGATGATGCATCGAAACGGAATCCGCTGTCATTCCTTGGCATTCATGGCAACGATAACCAAAACCGCCAGAATCAGCACCGGGATCGCAATATAACGGATACCCGCTATCACCAGAGCGACCAGAAACACAGGGATAAGCAGAGAACCCAGAAACTTAAAAATATTCCAGGTCGCCTTCACGCCCATGACGATCAATTTCACCGTTAGGTAAACCATGCCTACTATAAACAGCAACGTAAGCATCACTACCGCCCCCTTCTTTAGTCCACATCATAGAATGTAACCAAAAGAATGTCAAGTGTATTCACAAAACTGCTGACCTTTTCCCAGCGAGGGAAAGTCACGGTTCACGGAAGTTTCTCAAATGCATGACACCAGCACGGCGGCACAAATCTTCCTTCCTTGGAGAATCGCGTTCCCACAAATGAGCAGCATCAAAATAAACGCCTTCTATCCGCGATATGCCAGCGTTCTCATGGAATTGCAGATTGCCAGCACGGCGACCCCCACATCGCCAAAAACGGCCAGCCACATATTTGCGATGCCCAGGGCGCCCAGTACCAAAATCACAGCCTTTACTGCCAGAGCGAACACAATATTTTCCCACACAATCGTCATCGTGCGCCGGGAGATCTTCACTGCTTTGGCAATCTTTCTGATATCGTCATCCATCAGCACGATATCCGCCGCCTCGATGGCCGCGTCAGAGCCCAGGCTGCCCATGGCAATCCCGATATCCGCCCGAGTCAAGACCGGTGCATCATTGATCCCGTCTCCCACAAAGGCCAGCCTTTCCCCCTTCTCTTCCTTTTGCAACAAATCCTCCACCAGGGAAACTTTATCGCCCGGCAGCAATTCACAGTGCACCTCATCCATTCCAACCGCTTTGGCCACTGCCTCTCCAGTCCGCGCCCGGTCACCGGTCAGCATCACGCAGCGGCGGACACCCAGCTGCTTTAGTTCCTGAATCGTCTCTTTCGCGCCTTCCTTGATCTCATCCTCAATGACCAGCGCCCCCTGATAACAATCTCCTTTGGAAATAAAAAGAACCGTACCCGTCTCTTCCATGACAGGCGCCTGGATCCCGTGTTCCGCGAGCAGGGCGCGATTTCCCAGGAGAACTGTCTGGTCGTCAATCACAGCGACCACACCCTTCCCCGCTTCTTCCTTGGTCTCCCGCACCCGGGAAAGATCGACGGTCCCCCGATAGGCATTTCTCACAGACACTGCAATGGGATGGTGAGAATACCCTTCTCCCATCGCCGCAAGTTCCAGCAAATCCTGTTCTGTCCCCACTGCCGGCAGAACCCTCGTCACGCCGAAAGTCCCTCTGGTGATGGTCCCTGTCTTATCCATGACGATGGTATCCATCTTTGACAGCAATTCCAGATAATTGCTCCCTTTCACCAGAACGCCGATCTGGGATGCCGCCCCGATCCCCCCAAAGAATCCCAGCGGCACTGAAATCACCAGCGCACAGGGGCAGGATACCACCAGAAACGTACACGCTCTGGGAATCCAAACGCGAAACGATCCTCCGAAAAACAGTGGAGGAATCAACGCCAGACACAGCGCCGCCAGCGTAACCGCCGGCGTATAAACCTTGGCAAATCGGCTGATAAATTGCTCCACGTTGGCTTTCCGGCTGCTGGCATTCTCCACCAGTTCCAAAATACGGGACACCGTAGAATCCTCATACGGCTTCGTGACCTGTACATGAAGGGTCCCGCTGCCATTCACACAGCCGCTGATCACGTCCTCCCCGGGTCCCACAGACCTGGGCATGGCCTCCCCGGTGAGTGCCGCCGTGTCCAGAGCGGATTCCCCAGAAAGGACTGTGCCATCCAAGGGCACCCGTTCCCCGGGCAGGATCACAATCCTCTCTCCCGCCTTCACCTCATAGGGGTCCACCTGTTCCAAGGTGCCGTCCAATTCCCGGTTGGCATATTCCGGGGCAATATCCATCATATCCGCAATGGACTTTCTGGATTTACCCACCGCGTAATCCTGAAATAATTCTCCGACCTGATAGAAGAGCAGGACCGCAACCGCCTCGGGATACTCGCCGATCCCCAGCGCACCGATGGTGGCTATCAGCATCAAAAAATTCTCATCAAAAATTTCTCCGTGCCGGATGTTATAGACTGCTCTCCCAATCACATCATAGCCAATCAGCAGGTAGGGAACCAGATAGCATCCCAATTTCACATACCAGCGCCACCCGGAAAAAAATCCCGCATGCTCTGCTACCAGGAGTACGACAAACAGCACTGCCGTAATCCCGATCCGCACTGCTTTTTGGATCTGTTTCTTTGTCAACATAACAGTCTCCAATCTATTCTATAGCCAATGAAAAATCCTGATTTCCATCACGAAATCAAATGATAACCGGCACGCAAGGGCAAAAGAGCGCTTCGGGAAAGGGGAAGGAACCCCTTTTCACACCAGAATCCGACAGTCCCTATCTACTTTCCTGCAGGCAGCCTGCGCCTTCTTCAGGATCTCGTCAAACTGATCTTCGTCCGCATCCAGGGTGAGACGCTGCGTCATAAAACTGATCACCGCATTGTGAACACCGGGAATCTTTTTGATCGCGTCCTGCATTTTCTCCGCGCATAGGGCACAATCCAATTCTTCCATCTTAAACCGCCTCGTCATGGTCTTCTCCTTTCTTTATTCCATCCAATACTTTTCCATCCAATACATGGAACAATCCGCAAACCTTGATTTCACTACCGACCATTGCAGTGTCCGTCGGCGTTATCCCGACTGGACTCTCCAATGTGAAAAAGGGATCCTACTATTGCTTTTTTGTTTAAATGATTAAGTATTTATTTAATCGTATTGTAATGAGAACACCTTCTCCTGTCAAGTATTATTTTAGATGCAGGACATGTTTTTGTACGCCGCCGGGCGCAACCAAAAAAATGCGGGCGCCAAACAATTGATGTTGGCGCCCACATTATGCCGGGATAGAACTGATTCTTACTTTATCGCTTTCTCACAGAAATTACACCTCAAATAACAGATCCCCGTACTGCGGCACAGGCCAGTACTCTTTGTCCACGATGCCTTCCAGTTCATCTACCGGTTTGCGCAGCGCAGCCATCTGGGGGAAGACCACCTCCCGGAAGAAGACAGCCTGCTCTCTTCCCTCCTCTTTTTCCGCGGCCTCGGCGGTCACTGCCTGAAGCCTCTTGAGTTCCTGTTTTACCTGGGTTAAAAGGCTGGAAGTCTGCACCAGGAGCTCACTCTGCACGGAGACATCCGCCTCCGGGACTGCTTCTTTAATGGCATTGATTGAGTCAGCCAGACTGGTGGCATAAGAAATCACCGCCGGGATATAGAGTTTTCCTGCCATGTCGATCATGGTCTTGGCCTCAATATTGATGGCCTTGGAATACGACTCATAGAGGATTTCCTCTCTGGAATGCAGCTCTGCGGAATTCAGCACACCATGCTTTTCAAAGACCCGGATGGCTTTCGGAGTGGTCAGTGCCGGGATCGCCTCCACGAAAGAGTGCAGATTGGGCAGTCCTCTGCGGGCAGCCTCCTCCACCCAGGCCTCCGCGTAACCATTGCCATTGAAAATAATTCTCTGATGCTCTGTGATGGTCTTGCGGATTAAATCGCGCACGGCCTGCTCAAAATCTTCCGCGCCGGTTAGCTCTTCCGCCATCTCGCTCAGCACATCCGCCACAATGGTATTCAGCACTGTATTGGCATCCGCGATAGACATCGAGGAGCCCACCATGCGGAATTCAAATTTATTCCCTGTAAAGGCGAACGGCGACGTCCGGTTCCGGTCTGTCGCGTCCTTGTGCAGCTCCGGCAGACTCGGCACGCCGATATTCAGCCTGCCGCCTCTCTTACTGGAAGTCGCGGTACCGGTCTCAATGATCTGCGCCAGCACGTCTTCCAGCTGTTCGCCGACGAAAATAGAGATGATGGCTGGCGGCGCCTCATTGGCGCCAAGCCGGTGATCATTGCCGGGATTGGAAGCGGAAAGCCGGAGCAGATCCGCATGGACATCCACCGCCTTGATCACCGCGGATAAGAACAGCAAAAATTCCAGATTCTCATGGGGTTTCTTGCCGGGACTCAGCAGATTCTTGCCGGTATTGGTCACGATCGACCAGTTATCATGTTTCCCGGATCCGTTCACTCCCGCGAAAGGTTTCTCGTGGAGCAGGCAGACCAGATTGTGGCGGTTCGCCACTTTCTTCATCACTTCCATCACCAGCTGATTGTGATCGGTGGCAATATTGGCAGTCGCGTAAATGGGTGCCAGTTCGTGCTGCGCGGGGGCCACCTCATTGTGCTGGGTCTTGGCCTGCACCCCCAATTTCCAGAGTTCCTGATTCAACTCATTCATGAAAGCACCCACCCGCTCCCGGATGGCGCCAAAATAGTGATCGTCCAGTTCCTGCCCCTTTGGAGCCATCGCGCCGAACAGCGTCCTGCCTGTGAAAATCAAATCCTCCCGCTGCAAGTATTTATCTTTATCGATAATAAAATATTCCTGCTCCGGCCCCACCGAACAGGAGACGCTGGTCACATCGTCTTCGCCAAACAGATGACAGATCTTGGTGGCCTCCTTGCTCAGTGCCTGCATGGAGCGAAGAAGCGGCGTTTTCTTGTCCAGTGCTTCCCCTGTGTACGCGCAGAACGCGGTGGGGATGCACAGCGTAATGCCGGTCGCGTCTTCCTTCAGAAATGCCGGTGAAGTGCAATCCCACGCGGTATACCCTCTGGCCTCAAAAGTCGCCCGCAACCCGCCGGAGGGGAAAGAAGAGGCATCCGGCTCGCCTTTGATCAGTTCCCTGCCGGAAAATTCCATCAGTACCTTCCCGTCCTCTGTGGGAGAGAGAAAGGAATCATGCTTTTCCGCGGTAGCTCCTGTCATCGGCTGGAACCAATGGGTGAAGTGGGTGGCACCGTGTTCCGCGGCCCAGTCTTTCATGGCGTTTGCCACCACATCCGCCACTTCCGGATCCAGATCTGCTTTCCAGTCTAATACTTCCTGGAGTGCAGAATAGGTTTTCTTCGGGAGCCGATCCCGCATGACGGCATCATTGAACACATTCGACCCAAAAATCTCTGTCAGATTAACGATTTCCTTCTCCATCTTTCTTCCTCCATCCTTCCTTGTTGCTCTCATAAACCCCTGCATGCATCCCGTGCATTCCCTTTTCTCATGCCATGCGCAGTGAACTATGACGCCGTGCCCTTTGACATCGGCATCACCCTAAAATCAAACAAAGGTGTCCTCAAATACGAGAACACCTTTGCCCTGCAAAAAGATAGCACTATTGCCTTGAAAAGAAAAGCACTTTTTTTATTTTGTGAAACCTGCACAGTTTCTCTCTGCTTTTTGATGAGATTTTTGTGCAGACTGCATAAAAATCGCCTGCTGCGCTCTGATTTCGGGATATTCCTTCCCGGTGCCGCGCCACATGCGGCAAATAAAAGTTTACTCCCGCATCCGCACTTCCATCTGGGGATAGGGGATCTCGATGTTGTTCAGCACAAACGCATGCTGAATGGCTTCCTGCATTTCATATTTCACCGGCCAGTAATCCTCGGTTTTCACCCAGAACCGCATGGTCACCAGCACACTGGAATCCTGATACCCCTCCACGAAAACAGTTCGTTCCTCCTCCGGCAGGATCCTGGGCTCATCCTGCATCAACCCTTGCAGAATGTCCCGCACCCGCTGAGTATTTTGCCCATAAGCGATCCCGATGGAGAGGTCCAGCCGCCGCTTTTCCAGAGAGGTCGCGTTGGTGATCTCGGAATTGGCCAGAGTTCCGTTGGGCAGCACGATCACCTTGTTGTCCGCCGTGATAATGCGGGAATAGAAAATGTCAATGGCAGAAACGGTACCGGTATTGCCGTTCACTGTGATCACATCTCCCACGATGAATGGTTTCGTCACCAAAATCAGCATTCCGCCAGCCAGATTAGACAGGCTTCCCTGAAACGCGAG
>CAZROZ010000059.1:0-9246 GCA_964601745.1 uncultured Lachnospiraceae bacterium
ATTCAGAATATAATGAGAAAACAGACAGAAAAAGGACGGCAAATCATTGCGACGTCCTGTTTTTCACGGTAAGATAGGAATGCCCGCAGATTTTGCAAGGGAATACAAGTTTACAGCTTGAAAAGCGGCTTTCGAAGGAGCCTCATCCATAGATTCCAGGAATTTACACGAGGTTTTCGCTTCCTCTTTGCAGGGAAGAGAAGAAAAAAGTTGCGGGAGACTTCGTATGCGTGTTACAATAAGCGAAAAGAAAGCGTTTTTTTCCAAATGAGAATCAAGCGTTTTCCGACTGCTCGCGGAGCGATGTCACGCGGACAGCAGAGATAGCAGAAGGAGGAGATTAGAATGCGTTATACGATAAGCGGGAAGAATCTTGATGTTTCCGACAGCCTGCGCAGTGCAATTCAGGATAAGCTGAAAAAGGTAGAAAGGTATTTCGCGCCGGATACAGAGGCGCAGATTACCCTCTCCATTGAAAAGGGAAGGCAGCGCGTGGAGATCACGATACCCACAAAGGGACAGATGATTCGGGCAGAGCAGGAGACTCAGAATATGTATCTGTCCATCGATCAGGCGACAGACGTGATTGTGCGGCAGATCAAGAAGTATAAGAATAAAATGATAGACCGCAAGCGGGGCGGCGGCAGCTTCACTCCGGCATTGATGGAGGAGGAAGCTCCCTCGGATGGGGAGATCGTCATCACCAGAACGAAGCATTTTGAATTAAAGCCCATGGATCCGGAGGAAGCCTGCGTACAGATGGAACTGCTGGGACACAATTTCTTTGTGTTCCGGGATCGGACTTCGGAAGCGATCTGTGTTGCTTATAAGAGAAATGACGGCACATACGGATTGATCGAGCCGGAGTGAGAGGACAATGCTTCTTGGCACCCGAAAGAGAATTGTGCATGATAAAAGCTTGTGCATGATGGAGGCTTGTGCATGATGGAAGCTTGTGTAGGATAGAAGCTTGGGTATGCTGGACGACAGGAGAGAGGATAGTTTCAGCGTGATATCTTAATATCATTGGTTAGAACGCCCGTCGGGAAAACCGGCGGGTGACTTTATATTTTGAGCTTTAATTCGGTAGACGCTGGGGGAGAGGAGAAACCGCTATATTTTTTAAACATACGCGAGGAATGGGCCATTTCCCACATGTGGGGCATCACCATGAATGAAAGCCCACGGATTGCTCCGCGCCTGCGGGGCTCTCTTCTTGGCGGAATCATTTGGCTAGGGACGGGTAGCACTGCGTGCGAGAAGAAGGAGAAAAAAATGAATGCGATTAACTTGCGAACCGAATATTTGAAGAACCCGGTGGGGGTTGACTTTACCTCTCCGCGGCTGATGTGGAACTGTGAGGGAGGCGTGAGGCAGAGTGCCTTTCAAATCATTGCAAGACAGGAAGAGACATTGCTCTGGGATACCGGGAAAGTGCAGAGCAGTTCCATGCGTGTCATCTATGAAGGCGCACTGTTGAATAGCAGAGACCGTGTCGTATGGCAGGTGCGGCTTTGGGATGAAAAGGACTGTCCTGGACCATGGGAGAGCGCGTTTTTTGAATTGGGTCTTCTATTTCCCACGGATTGGTCTGCCTCCTGGATTACGGGCAATTATCATGCGGATAAGAAAAAGAGGTATCCGGTAGACTATTTCCGGAAGCAATTTCGTGCCGGCTCTGTGCAAAAGGCAAGACTTTATATCACTGCCTGCGGCCTCTATGAGGCGAAACTCAACGGACAGCGCGTGGGCGATTTCATCATGGCACCGGGACATACCGATTATCGCAAAAGGGTACAGGTTCAGACTTATGATGTGACAGATCAGATCCTATCGGGAGAGAATGAGCTGGTGATCTCGTTGGGGGACGGCTGGTACCGGGGAAGCTGCGGTGCCTGGGGACTGACGGTGCAGTATGGAACCGAGACGAAATTACTTGCCCAGCTGGAATTGACAGAGGGAGACGGCAAAGTGCGGACCATTGTCTCTGATGAGACCTGGGTATGGAGCAATGACGGTCCCATCCGTTTTGCCGACAATCAAGATGGGGAGCACGTGGATGCCAGGAAGCGCCCGAGTTTTTCCGGACACGCGAAGCGGACGTCCCATCCCGTGACGCCCACTGCCTCCGACAACGTTCCAGTCACGGAACATGAGCGCTTTTCCCCTGTGCTTTTGCGAACGCCGACAGGCAAAAAGGTACTGGATTTTGGTCAGAATATCGCCGGTTACGTGGAATTCAGCGTGTCAGCCCATGCTGGAGAGCGCCTCTATCTGCGATTCGGGGAAATGTTGGATAAAGCGGGAGAATTTACCCAGAAAAATATTCAGTGTGCGCGGGAGGGGAAGATCACTCCGCTGCAAGAGGTAAAATACATCTGTAAAGAGGGAGAGAATCACTATAAGACGACATTTGCCGTGTTTGGATTCCGCTATGTACAGGTGGAAGCGGATTTTCCCATCAAGCCGGAGGATTTCACGGCAATCGCGGTCTATTCCGATTTGGAGCAGACCGGATTCTTTACATCCTCCAATGAATTATTGAATCGTTTCGTGGACTGTGTTCTTTGGTCTACTAAGAATAATTCTCTGGATGTGCCGACGGATTGTCCCACCAGGGAGCGCCACGGGTGGACCGGAGACGCGCAGCTTTTTTCCGGGACAGCGGCATTTTTATTTGACTATACTGCTTTTTCCAGGAAATATCTGCGAGACATGTATGACTGGCAGCGCAAAGATGGCTGCCTGCCCCAGATCGCGCCGTACGGAGGCGTGGATTTCTACATGGATACCCTGAACGGTTCAGTGGGGTGGTCCGATGCAGGCATTTTGATTCCATATTGTCTCTGGAAGCAGAACGGCGATCTGCGGTTGATTGCGGAACACTACCCTGGGATGAAACGGTACGCGAAATTTATGATGAAACGCTGCGGGAAGTGGACGCCGCTCTCTAAGAAAATCCCCATCAGCGGAAAGGCAAAGCGCTATCTCGTCAATTATGGACAGAGTTACGGGGAATGGGCGGAGCCCAAAGACGTGTACCCCAACGACTGGAGAGATATGGTGCAACCCCATCCGGAAGTCAGCACCGCGTATACGTCTTACGTGATGCGCTGCATGGCCGAGATAGCCGCCGCATTGGGGAAAAAGGAAGACGAAGCGGAATATAAACGATATGCAAAGGGATGCCGGAAAGCGTATCGACAGTTGCGGAAGGTTCCGGAATTTTCTCTGGATACCGACCGCCAGGCATTGCTGGTGAGGCCGCTGGCCTTTCATTTGCTGACGAAGAAGCAGACAACCTATGCGAGGCAGCGCCTGCTGAAAGCCATGGATCACTACGGCTGGCGGATCGGAACCGGCTTCCTCTCCACTCCCTTCATTCTGGATGTGCTGGCGGAGATTGACATCGAGGCGGCGTACCGGCTGCTGGAGAATGAGGAGATGCCCGGTTGGCTCTTTATGCCGAAGAACGGTGCCACCACCATCTGGGAGAGCTGGGAGGGTACTGAGTCCAATAGCGGCGTAGACTCTCTGGATCACTATTCAAAGGGTGCCTGCGTGAAGTGGCTTTTTACCACCATGTGCGGCATTCACATGGAGGAGGAAAATCAGTTTCTGATCGCGCCTGAGCCTGGCGGACATTTCACTCATGCCGCTGCGAAATACCGGAGTGTGTACGGTGAGGTACAGAGCAGCTGGGAGAAAAAGGATGGGACGGTCACATATTTTGTCAAGATCCCCGCCAATTGTACCGCGAGGATTCTTTTGCCCGGTGGAAGGCAGGAGTCGGTGACGGCGGGGGAGTATCGTTTCACAGAAGAAGGTATCAAACAGCAATGAAGAAAAATAAGTGGGAAGGAAATCAGATCGAGGACAAAATAAAAAGAATGACACTGCGGGAAAAGATTGCCTTTTGCTCCGGGGAGGACGCTTGGAGCACCAAGGCAATGCCAAAATACCAGATTCCTTCTATGAAAATGACAGACGGACCTCACGGACTGCGCCTGCAGGTGGAGGCATCGGATATGATGGGAATCAATCGGTCCGTCCCTGCCACCTGTTTTCCCACGGCGGCGTTGACTGCCTGCAGCTTCGATGAATCACTGCTGGCTGAGATCGGGGAGGCCATTGCCAGAGAGGCAGCCAGTCACGGGGTAGGTATGATCCTGGGACCCGGCGCGAATCTGAAGCGAAATCCTCTGTGCGGGCGAAATTTTGAGTACTTTTCCGAAGATCCCTATCTGGCTGGGAAACTGGCGGCGGCTTATATCCGAGGCGCACAGGGAACCGGAGTCTGTACCAGTTTGAAGCATTTCGCGTGCAATTCCCAGGAATACAGCCGATTTTCTTCTGACAGCATCGTGGATGAGCGCACCATGCGGGAATTGTACCTGGCCGCTTTTGAGCTGGCGGTAAAGGAAGGCAGACCGTCCACGGTGATGTGTGCTTACAATAAGATCAATGGCGTTCACTGCTCGGACAGTAAGGTGCTCTTGTCTGAAATATTGCGCAAAGATTGGGGCTTTGACGGAATGGTAGTCACGGATTGGGGCGCTATGAGCAATCGCCTCAAGGGATTTTGCGCCGGATGCGATTTGTCCATGCCGGGCGGCTCTGCTTATATGGAGGCGGAGACGGCACAGGCGGTGGAAAAAGGCGTACTGAAAGAAGCATTTATCGACCGCTCTGCCTCTCGCGTTCTGAGAGTGGTGGAGCAAGGGACCAAGGCTGTAGCGGAGGCAAAGCCGGTGGACATGCAGGCACACTATGATCTGGCGAGACGAGCGGCGGCGGAGAGCGCGGTGTTGTTAAAAAATGAGGATGCCGTCCTGCCCTTGCGTGGGAGGAAAAATGTGGCCCTGATCGGCGATATGGCAAAGAATCTGCGCTATCAAGGCTCCGGCAGCAGCCACATTAATCCCTGGAAACTCACCAGTGTGCTGGAGGCCTGGCAAAGAGCGGAGGAGGATCAACCATCTGGAGGCGAAAGCGGGATTACGGATGCGGTCTCCGATCCGTCCCCGAGAGGAAAGAGGGAAGCCAAAGCCAGCCTTCTTTACGCGCAGGGCTGCAGTGAAAATGGGGAGACGACGAAGGAATTGCTCCGGGAAGCAGTGGAGACGGCAAAAAAGGCTGACGTGGCAGTGGTCTTTGCCGGCCTCATAGATCAATACGAATCAGAAGGGTTTGATCGGGACAACATGAAAATGCCTGCGGGGCACAATCGGCTGATCGAAGCTGTGGCCGCGGCCAATCCCAACACCGTCGTGGTGCTGCTCTGCGGCAGCGCGGTGGAACTCCCCTGGGCAGATAAAGTCAAAGCTATTCTCTATATGGGACTCTCCGGGGAAGCCGGCGGAGACGCCATCTGTGATCTGCTTTTGGGCAGGGCCGTCCCGTGCGGTAAACTGGCGGAGAGCTGGCCATACAAGTACGAGGACTGTGTCAGCGCTCCCTATTATGTCAAGGGTAGGAAAGACGGACATTACCGGGAAGGGCTGTATGTGGGGTATCGCTATTATACTTCTGCCCACGTTCCGGTCCGCTTCCCCTTCGGTTATGGGCTCAGTTACACCACATTCTCCTATTCCGATTTAAAAATCCAAGGGACTCAAGTTTCCTGCAAGGTAAAGAATACCGGATCCGTGGCGGGAAAAGAAGTCGCACAGCTCTACTTGGCACCTCCAAAAGGTCCTTTTTATCGCCCTGTGCGGGAATTGAAAGGGTTTCAAAAGATTTTCCTTCAGCCAGGTCAGGAAAAGACCATCACGTTTTCCCTCTCCGACCGCAGTTTTGCCCTCTGGAATGACGGATGGGTCATCCCGGATGGACGCTATACCATTTTGGTGGGCGGCAGCAGCGAGGATCTACCCCTGTCCGGCAGCATTGAAAGAAAGAGTACGGATGGGCAGATGGAAATCCTGGAAAGACCTGCGGGATTTCGGACGTGGCAGGAAAAGGAGAATGGTACATTGACTTCCGCGGCGCCGATTCTGCCGGATTGGTATCGGGAGCCCAAGGGAAGTCCGTCCCATGCGGATTTTGAAGCCTTGGTGGGGCATGCGGTAGGGCAAAAGCCGCTGAAAAAGGGCGAATTCACCATGGAGAATTCTGTGATGGAGATGCAGGAGTATTCTCTCGTCATGAAAATCATGTACAAAGCCGTGGGATGCGTCATCGCCAAGGGGATCGGCGGGAAAGTGGACGAGACGGACCCCACCTTCCGCATGATGATGAATTCCGCAGTCGGTGCCTCTTTGAGCGGAATGAGGATTAACAGCGGTATGAAGAATTATGTGATTGAGGGACTGCTGGAGATGGCAAATGGACATTATCTGGCTGGATTGGTCAAAATGTGCAGTAGGGTGAAATCATGAAAAATAAGACAAAAAAGCTTTTACTGGGAGCAGCTGTCGTGGGCGCGGCATCCACTGCGGCTGGATTTTTCTATGGCTATCGCATGTGGCATCCGGCAGTGCCAAAACCCATAGCCGGAAAGAAACATATCGTGTGTATCGGGGACAGTATCACGTATGGTGCCGGTGTGAAGCCACATCGGCGGGGGAGGGAATCCTACCCGGCTTATCTGCAGAGAATGCTGGGGGCAGAGTATCAAGTGATGAATTTTGGCCTCAGCGGCAGGACATTGCTCAGCAGCGGAGACAGTCCGTATACGAAGGAACCTCATTACGAGAAATCGCTGGAGGTGGAAGACCCTCTTTACATCGTGATGCTGGGCACCAATGACTCCAAACCATACAATTGGAACGAGTCTCGATTCCGGCAGGAGATGACGCAGATGCTGAAAACCTATCAGGACAGAGGTGGGGTGATTCTGCTGATACCGCCCAAAGCCTTTGCTATGAAAGGGAAAACTGCCCCGGCTTTTGACATTCAAGATGAGATTATTCAAGATGAGCAGGAGATTTTGACTGACATCGCGGTAGGATTCCCTCTCCCGGTGGTAGATCTCTATGAATCTACGCGGCAGCATCCGGAGTGGTTCTCAGACGGCGTGCACCCCAACGCGAAGGGGAATGAGGAGATCGCCAGGCATGTGTTTGATGCGGTGAAAGAGCAGGAGGAAAAGCCGGGAGACCTGGAAACATAATAAGCAGATAGATGAAAAGCAGATAAAAGAAAGAGGGAAAAAGGGCAGACCGGAGAAAAACGAACAGCCAAAAAACAAAGAGCCATTGGATTTCACGCAGATCCGATGGCTTTTTGCATGCCGGATTCCCTGTGAGCGTCATCAAATTCCTTGAATCCTCAGCATGAAAATGCTACAATGTCCGTACATGAAGAAAATTTCTGCCGAGACGGACCGAAAGACATCCCTTTGGGGAAATTTCTGCCGAGACGGACCGAAAGACATCCCTTTGGGGAAATTTCTGCTGAAAACGGACCGAAGGACATCCCTTTGACCTTGTCCATGCCGGGAGACGCCGTTTCTAGGGAGGCAAAAAACGAGAGCCTTCCGGGCTGGTCATGGACACTGCTTTCGACTCGGACATACTATCATGGCAACAATGGAGGAAGAGAAGAACCAATGAGTTTTTTTCAAAAATTATTCGGAACCCACAGCGAGCGGGAACTGAAATTGATCACGCCGCTGGTGGATAAAATCGAGAAACTGGAGCCGGAATATGAGAAGCTGACGGACGAACAGCTGCGGGGGAAGACCACGGAATTCAGGAATCGTCTGGCCAAAGGCGAGACACTGGATGACCTGCTGGTAGAGGCATTTGCCACCGTGCGGGAGGCGTCGAAGCGGACACTGCACCAGAGACATTACCGGGTCCAGCTGATGGGCGGCATCATTCTGCATCAGGGCCGCATCACCGAGATGAAGACCGGGGAAGGCAAAACGCTGGTCGCCACCCTCCCCGCTTATCTGAACGCTCTGGAGGGAAAGGGAGTCCACGTGGTCACTGTCAATGATTACCTGGCAAAGCGTGACGCGGAGTGGATGGGACAGATTTACCGCTTCCTGGGCATGACCGTGGGAGTCATCTTAAACGGCATGAACAATGACGAGCGCCGGGAGGCCTATGCCTGTGATATCACTTATGCCACCAACAACGAGCTGGGATTTGACTACCTGCGCGACAACATGGTGATTTACAAAGAGCAGCTTGTACTGCGGGATCTGCACTATGCCATCATCGATGAGGTGGACTCTGTGCTGATTGATGAGGCGCGGACACCGCTGATCATTTCCGGACAGAGCGGTAAATCCACCAAGCTCTATGAGGCGTGCGATCTGCTGGCCAGACAGTTGAAACGGGGCACCGAGAAGGAACTCTCCAAGATGGACCTTATCCTGGGGGAGGATTCCCAGGAGACCGGAGATTTCATTGTCAATGAGAAGGACAAGAATGTCAATCTCACCGAGGAAGGCGTCCGCAAGGTGGAGAGTTTCTTCCACATCGACAATCTGGCGGATCCGGAGAATCTGGAGATCCAGCACAATATTATCCTGGCGTTGCGGGCACACAATCTGATGTTCCGGGATCACGATTACGTGGTGAAAGACGATGAGGTGCTGATCGTAGATGAATTCACTGGCCGGATCATGCCCGGGCGCAGGTATTCCGACGGGCTCCATCAGGCCATTGAGGCAAAGGAGCATGTGAAGGTCAAGCGGGAGAGCAAGACGCTGGCTACCATCACGTTCCAGAATTTTTTCAATAAATATGCCAAGAAAGCGGGAATGACGGGTACCGCGCTCACCGAGGAGGAGGAATTCCGGCAAATCTACAATATGGACGTGATCGAGGTGCCCACGAATGTGCCGGTCATCCGGGTGGATTATCAAGACGCCGTCTATAAGACAAAGAGAGAGAAATTAAACGCCATTGTGGACTCCGTAATCGAGGCCCACAAACGGGGACAGCCGGTGCTGGTGGGCACCATCACCATTGAGGCGTCCGAGGAGCTCAGCGCCATGCTGCGAAAGCGGGGCATCCAGCACAATGTGCTGAACGCCAAGTTCCATGAGCTGGAGGCGGAGATCGTGGCAGGCGCCGGCCAGTTCGGAGCGGTTACCATCGCCACCAACATGGCAGGGCGTGGTACGGATATCAAATTGGGTGAGGGCGTGCCGGAGGTGGGCGGCCTGCGCATCATCGGTTCCGAGCGGCACGAGGCGAGGCGAATCGACAATCAGCTGCGCGGTCGGTCCGGCAGACAGGGGGATCCCGGTGAATCCAAATTCTACATTTCTCTGGAAGATGATCTGAT
>CAZROZ010000060.1:0-9172 GCA_964601745.1 uncultured Lachnospiraceae bacterium
CAAGGATTTGCGGAATATTTTCAGGGGACAATGCAAGGATTTGCGGAATATTTTCAGGGGACAATGCAAGGATTTGCGGAATATTTTCGGGGGACAATGCAGGGATTTGCAGAATATTTTTAGTAAATGCGGGAATCCACGGAATGTTTTTTAGGGGCGCTATGTTATGAAACTGATTTTTCGTTATATGAAACCATTTGCGAAAGCCATTTTATTTGGCATGTTTTTGAAACTGCTGGGCTCTATGACAGAGCTGATGCTTCCCTATATCTTAGAGCACATCATCGATGTCAGTGTGCCGACGGGAAATCTGGCGGTGGTATTCGCCTGGGGCGTGCTGATGATCGTCATGGCGATCCTCACCCGCTACTTGAATATCGCGGCCAACCGCCGTGCCGTGGACAATGCCCACAACATTTCCTACCAGATTCGACAGGACTTGTTCAATGTGACGGAGAATCTGTCTGGGAGTCAATTCGACACGTACGGTCTGCCCAGCCTGATCAGCCGGATGACCAGCGACAGCTATAACGTGCAGTCTTGTGTCCAGAGCCTGCAGACCCTGTGTGTGCGGGCACCGATTCTGATGCTGGGCGGCATCGTAGTGACGATGACGATGGACCCCGTGCTTTCTGGTATCCTCTGCGTGATGCTGCCGATTTTGCTGGCAGTGATCCTCACCGTGTCCCGCTATGGCATCCCTCTGTTCCACAAGGTGCAGGACCGCCTGGACGATGTGGTGCGGGTCATGCGGGAAAATATCACCGGGATCCGGGTGGTGAAGGCACTCTCCAAAGAAGAATACGAGCGGAAACGCTTTGCCGCCGCCAACATGGATATGACAAACAGCGATATTAAGGCTGGTACCGTGATGTCCCTGCCGGGACCGTTCATGCAGTTTTGCTTGAATCTCGGTCTGACGCTGGTGGTATTTGTGGGGGCAAAACGGGTGGACAGCGGTGCCCAGGAACCCGGCGTGATTTTGGCCTTTCTGACCTATTTTAATTTGATCTTGCAGAGCGTCATGGCCATCAACCGTATCTTTATGATGATCAGCAGAGCCAGCGCGTCCGCCAATCGGATCGCGGTGATTCTGGCTACGCCTCCGGATTTAATGGTCGTTTCTCCGGAGGAGGCACTGCAGCCTGCCGGGGATGAATTTATCCGCTTCGAGCACGTGCATTTTCGTTATGGGAAGGACGGAACCGCGGGGGCAGATGCGTTTCACGGCAGTGCCCGGGAAAAGTGCCTGGAAGACATCAATTTTGCCATCCGTAAAGGGGAGAGCCTGGGGATCATCGGGCCTACCGGTTGCGGAAAGACCACGATTATCAATCTGCTCATGCGCTTTTATGACGCAGATGAAGGCGGCGTTTTTGTGGACGGAAAAGACGTGCGCAGCTACCAGAAAGACGACCTTCACCGGAAATTCGGGGTGGTATTTCAAAACGACATGGTTTTCAACGACACTCTACGGCGCAATATTGTCTTTGGCCGGGAGGTAGAGGAGGAGGGAATCCGCCGGGCGGCTGACGATGCCATGGCGTCCGAGTATATTGACGCGCTGGACGACGGGTTCGACCATATGGCGGATATCAAAGGTGCGAATCTGTCCGGCGGACAGAGGCAGCGTCTGCTGATCGCCCGGGCACTGGCGGCGGACCCGGAGATTTTGATTCTGGATGATTCCTCCTCGGCGCTGGATTACCGCACTGATGCCGCGCTGCGCAAGGCAATTTTCGAACACCACCGGAATACGACTACGATCATGGTGGCACAGCGGGTGAGCTCGGTGATGAATATGACCAACATTCTTGTGATGGAGGAAGGACACTGTATCGGATACGGGTCCCATGAACAATTGCTTTCCACCTGTCCCGAATACCGGGATATTTTCCAGACCCAGATGGGCGCACTGGCGTAGAGGGAGGGATAGATCATGCCGAGAGGAGATCGGGGCGGCAAAAAGGAACGTCCTCGGGATGCGAAGGGCACGTTTTTGCGGATCTTGGGATACCTGAAGGCCTATCGGGTGCCGATGTTCCTGGTGATCCTGTGCGCGTTCGCTGGAAATTTCGGAAATCTTATGGGACCGAGCTTTGCCGGAAAGGCGATTCGTGCCGCCGAGGCGGGCGCGGGAAAGGTGGACTTTTCCGTTGTGAGTTATTACAGTGTCTGCATGCTGGTGGCGTACAGTGTCAGCGGCGTGTTGAATTTTATTGTGCATATCTGCATGATGCGGATCAGCCGGCGGATGGCGCAGCGGGTGCGGGGGGATATCTTTGACAAGCTGATGAAGCTGCCGGTGGGATTTTTCGACCGCAATCAGGCCGGCGACATCATCAGCCGGGTGAGCTATGACGTGGATGTGCTGACGACCAGCATCGGCACCGATGTGGTGTCCATCATCACCAGTGTGGTGACGGTGGTGGGATCTTTTATCATGATGTGCGTGACTTCCCTGCCTCTGGTCAGCTGCATGCTGATCACCATCCCCCTGGCGATTTTCTATACACGTTACATGGGACGTCGAACCAGGCCCCTCTACTCGAAGCGGAGCGCGGCTTACGGGAAGATGAATGGCTTTGTGGAGGAAATGTTCACGGGGCAGAAGACCATTCTGGCCTATGCCTATGAGGACGGGGTGTGCCAGGAATTCAGTGAGATCAATCACGCCGCGGCGGATGCTTACTGTGAAGCGGATACGCTGGGGATGACCATGGGTCCCACTGTCGGTTTCATCAATAATCTGGGCTTGTCCCTGATCGGGCTGGTGGGGGCGGTGCTATACCTGCTGAAATTGGCGGATCTGGGGCAGATTTCTACTTTCGTGTTGTACAGCCGCAAATTTTCTGGCCCCATCAATGAGATCGCCAATATCATCAACGAGATCTACTCCGCGCTGGCAGCCGCGGAACGGGTATTTCGCCTGCTGGATGAGCCGGAGGAGGTAAAGGATATCTACGGTGCCAAAGAGCTGGATCGAGTGGACGGCGATGTGCGCATGGACCATGTGAATTTTGGCTATGACCCGGGCAAGACGATTCTGAAAGACTTGAGTCTCCATGCGAGAGCCGGTCAGACATTCGCCATCGTGGGACCCACCGGCGCGGGCAAGAGCACCATTATCAATCTGTTGATGCGATTCTATGACGTGAACGCCGGGGAGATCAAGGTGGACGACAAGGAGATCCGCACCTTGACACGAGCAAGCCTGCGCAGAGCATATGCCATGGTATTACAGGAGACCTGGGTGTTTCAAGGTACCATCTATGACAATATCGCGTACGGGAAAGAAGGCGCCTCCATGGATGAGGTGGTGGCCGCGGCCAAAGCGGCCCATATCCACGGCTATATCATGCGGCTGCCGGATGGCTACCAGACGGTGATCAATGAGGACGGCGGCAATATCAGTAAGGGCCAAAAGCAGCTCCTGACCATTGCCCGGGCGATGCTCTACAATACGCATATGCTGATCCTGGATGAGGCCACCAGCAACGTGGACACCAGCACGGAACGGCAGGTACAGGAGGCGATGCGCAAACTCATGGCGGGAAAGACCTGTTTTGTCATTGCGCACCGACTGTCCACAATTCAAAACGCGGACTGGATCCTGGTGGTAGATCACGGAGACGTGGTGGAGCAGGGAACCCATGATATGCTGATGGCAAATCACGGATTTTACTATAAGCTGTACGCGTCTCAATTCGAGTGACGAAGAAGTTCCTTCGGAGCGGAAGCGATTTTTAGAGCAAATCGAAGACGCTTTATAGAATAAGCGGAGATGATTTTTGAACAAAGGGAAGGCGAGATGAAGATTTCTGTTTCGCATAAATTGCTGCGGGCAGAAATCTCATTTCCGCCTTCTTTTTTGCCTTTCTTCGGCGCTGGAGATGTTTCCTATCTGCTATTCACGGCGTATTCTCATTACTTTTCGTTAAACGATAAATTCGTTTTTGACCTAATATTATAAACCAAAGAGGCATATTTTCTTTCAAAAAGAAAGAAAAACCAGCAAAATCCCTTATTTTCCTAAGAAAATTTCATCAATTTCAAGAAATTCATTCATTGAGACATTGAAACAATATTTGTTGACAAATACCCAACCAGCGGATATCATTTCGAACTATAAAAAATTGTAGAATTACTGTATAATTTTCAATCGCAGAGGCAAAATAAGAAGATTGATTTGGAGGGGATATTGCGCGAGGCACGCGATGAGGGAAGACAGCATCAAAGAAGTGTCAGCGTGGGCTGGAATCGCTGTCACGAGGCGGAAAAGGAGATTAACTATGGCGAGAAAGAAGAATGATCAGCCACAGGAATTAGTGGAGGAGAGAGGAGAATTAGAGTCTGGGACGGCAGGAGGCAGTCAGCCCGAGGATGAGGGCGGGTGCTGCTGTTGTGTGGCAAAGACCAAGGAGCGCTCTGAGGAGGAATACAAGAGTCTGCTTCATCGGTTGAACCGGATTGAAGGTCAGGTGCGCGGGATCCGCAGGATGGTGGAGCGAAACGCCTATTGCACCGATATTTTGACCCAGTCTGCTGCCGTGACGGCGGCCATCAACGCGTTCAACAAGGAATTGCTGGCGAATCACATTCGTACCTGTGTGGTCCGGGATATCCAGGATGGAAAGGACGAGGTCGTTGACGAACTGGTGTCTACCCTGCAGAGATTGATGAAGTGAGGCTTGAAAAAACGAAAAATCCGAGAGCTTGTACGTTTTGCTATAGTTAACGACATAATTAAGTTCACTTTGATTTTCAATGAATTTAACTTAAAAAGCACTCTACAGTTCAAAGTGAGATGCTTAATGTCGTTTACTATAGAGAATGAATAGATAGCGGATTCAAACTAATTGTTATTAGACTTCCCTTTTTCTTCATGGTAGATTACAGCCTGATGCGGATGAAAGCTTACTTTTAAGCGGGTCTTTGTTCGCCCGCGGAGAAAATGTTGGATGATACCGGCTGATGTGTAGACATGACGCCGTTATCTATAATTAAGAAAGTCTTGTCAGGCATTCTTGCAGTGATAGGACTTCGGAAACTGCGCCGTCTGCAAAAAAGAATGCAGGGAATCGCATCGGAGGAAGGGCAGGCAAAAAAGGCGCTGAGGAAATTGAATTGAGACTGAGAGGAGGAGGAAGTAATGAAGAAAGGACTCTCACGGCGATTGCTGGCACTATTGCTGGCGGGAATGATGCTGGTCTCTCTGACCGGTTGCGGTGGCGGTGACCAGGAGCAGACCACCACGCAGGCTCAGGAACAGGGCGAAAATACCACGGCTGCACCGCAAGGGGAAGCCGCGTTCCAGGTCTACGACACAGACGAGGAAATCTACATGCATAACATGGGGGATTTCTATAATGCGTATCTGGCCGCGCAGGAATCCAGCAGCGTGTCAGAGCGGTACGCGAAACTGGCGGTGGCGGAGGCGAAGTTGCTGGAATCCGCCTGCCTGACTCCACTTTACGCGAACATGGCATCCTATTCCATGACCCGTCTGATCTATAATTCCGCTGGATACGCCCCGTGGCGCGGCGGCATGATCGATCAAAGTCAGTACGTGATCACCAATGAGATCATTGAGAAAGAGGACTATGCCCATCTGAAGGAATTGTGGAAAGAATTGTCCGGCACCGGCACCTATCTGGATGAGGCCATCAAATACATGACGGAGCAGGGATATACTTTCAATGATACGTACAGCAATACCTTCACCGACCTGCCCAGCACATGGAATATCCACCAGGCGGTGACTGCCAATGACACCTTCTTTGCCCGTCCCACGTTCGATTATCTCTTTGCCTACAATCCGGAGGGAGAATTGGTTCCCCATCTGGCGGAGAGCTATGAGGTGTCCGAGGACGGCAAGGTCTATACCATTCATATCCGGCAGGGACAGTCCTGGGTGGATTCTCAGGGCCGCAAAGTCGCCGATATCACCGCGGATGACTGGGTGGCGGCGGCACAGCACAAGGCGGATGTGCAGGATTATTTCACTCTGGGCAATTATATCGAGGGGATGACAGAGTACGGCACCGGGGAGACCACGGACTTTTCCACCGTGGGCGTGAAGGCGCTGGATACCTATACGCTGCAGTATACATTGATTTCTCCCAATACGTATTTCATGAGCATGCTGGAGAGCAATGACTTTGTCCCCATGTGCCGCAGCTATTTCCTTTCGAAGGGCGGTGCGTACGGAGTCGCGGAATTCGCGGAGGCCTCCGCGTCCAGCAGTTATGTGTACGGGACGGATCAGAATAATATCGCTTACTGCGGCGCTTTCATCTGCACCAATGTGACAGAGAAGAATTCCGTGACTTATGTGCTCAACAAAGAGTACTGGAATTATGACAACATGCACATCAAGAATGTGAAGATGATTTACGACAGTGGTACCGATGTAGCTCAGACGTACACCAATTTCAAGAACGGCGTCACCATCACCATGGGCTTGAATACCGCTCATATGGAGACTGCCAAGGAAAACGGTGATTTTGACAAATACGGTATTCTGGGAGATCCCGGAAAGACCACCGCGCCCACCTATTTCAATCTGCATCGGCAGGCTTACGCCAACGCGGTAGATGGCGGCGTGGTTTCTCAAAAGACGGAGGAGCAGAAAGTGGCTGCCCAGGCGGCACTCCAGAATGTTCATTTCCGTCTCGCTATGGCGCATGCCATTGATAAGGCGACTTATCTGGCCCAGAACGTGGGCGAGGATCTGAAGACGGTCAGCATCCGCAACACGCTGACTCCCGGTACGTATGCCGCTCTGGAGGAGGACGTGACCATCGACCTCAATGGAACGCCCACCAGTTTCCCGGCTGGGACTTATTACGGCGCTATCGTGCAGGCGCAGTTTGACGCGGATGAATTCCCGGTGAAGGCCTGGGATCCGGAAACCGAGACGACGGACGGCTGGGACGGATGGTATAATCCGGATTTGGCAAGGCAGGAGATGGCCATCGCCGTTCAGGAATTGGCCAGTATCGGCTATGAAGTGACCCCGGAGAATCCCATCGTGCTGGATTATCCCACCCCTACTTACAGTGAAGTCAGCCAGAATCAGAGTTATGTCCTGAAAGCCGGCGTGGAGGAGGTGCTGGAGGGTCTGGTCCGGGTGGATCTGCCGGAGATCAATGACAGCACGGAATTCAGCAATATGCTGCTCAATGTCAGCGGTGGCGCGGAGGTCAATGAGGACTTCGGCGGCGAGGGCTATGTGGGCTCTGATCACAGCGATCCGCAGTGCTACCTGGAGATCTATCTTCCTTATGGAGATGGCCGTCACACATTCCGGATGGGATTGTGGTGAGAAGTTCTCTTACCTAATTGAAAGATGACATTGAATCATTGAAAAGAATTTTCCGGACCGCGGTGTATCAAAAGTGTGTCGCGGTCCGGAGCAGGCGGTGTGCCAAAAGTGCGCTGCAGTCCGGAGCAGGTGGTGTGCCAAAAGTGCTCCGTGGTCCGGAGAGGGCGATGTGCAGAAAATGCCCCCAATCCGCAAAGACGGTGCGCAGGAAAGTTCCCTGTAGTGCGAGGAAGGTGCCGCGTCTATTTTCGGTGCCTGGTGCCTTTTCTAGTCACTTCGCCGCAGAAGTTTCTATATTTTTTACTTTGCAGAAGGGGAGGAATTTTCCCTTCCATTTTGCGTTTTTAGGGACAAAAATAATCGCGGGAGAATCCCATTGATTTGTTCCAAACACAGTCAGAGTAGGGGAGCGGAGAAACATGGTAAAGTACTTTTTTGCCCGGCTGCTGCGGGGATGCCTCTCTGTGGCAATGGCCGTCTCCATAATCATGCTGTTGCTGTTCGTTCTGCTGGATAAGAGCCTGATCTTTACTGAGGACGAGCAGTATCAGAAACTTACGAACAATCAGAAGACCGTCTACATGTACACCATGTGGGAGAAATATGGTTATCTGGACATGGTCAGCTACAATGACTATCTCAACGAGCTGCAGGCCAACGGGGAGATCGACGAGGAATTCAAGTCCACCATTGCCAAGATCGGACGGACCCCGGAAGACGACACAGAGGACATCCGGGAATATGTACAGAAATTTACCGATTTGTACACGTCCAAGGGATATACCATCACGAGACTGGATGCCGTGATGGCCACGCCCAGCAGAATCGCCACCGGCGGGGGACAGACTCTTTTTGCCAGTCAGAATACACCGGTTTTTAAGCGGGTGGTCAAATTTTTCACCGGACTCTTAACTTTTGACAACATTCACTATGTCAAGGAGGACATCGGAGAGCGCGGGCTCACCTTCACCCTGCATGATCCGGCCTACGGCGGGGAAAAATTCTCCCCCGCCATCATGGGAAATGGAACCCTGCACAGGTATCTGCTCTATTTCGACAATCGTTTTCCATTTCTGCATCAGAATTTTGTGACATTGACGCTGGGCACCTCTTATAGCGTCAATAAAGGAGTGGATGCCTTTCAGACGATGACGCAGAGCCAGGGCACCTACGTCACCGGTCCGACTTACTATCCGTCCGGCCTGGTGGAGAACAGCGCCGACGATTTACACAGTGCCACGTATCTGGCGGGATCCAGGGAAAATAATATCGTGCTGCAGGATCAATTTCTGGACGACTATACCAACATGTCCCTGATCAAAGACAGCCATTCCAAGATTTTCTATTCCTTTATTATCAGTATCATCGCCTCTTTCTTCACCTATCTCCTGGGACTTCCCCTGGGGATTTTGATGGCGAAAAAGAAAGATACCTGGGTCGACAATCTGGGTAACGCCTATGTGATTTTTATGATCGCCATTCCTTCTCTGTCCTATTATTTTATGATCAAGGGCATTATGACCCAGCTGGGGATACCGGTGAGTTTTTCCCTGGACAATCCGTCTTTTCTGATGTACATCGCACCGGTGGTGGCGAGCTCGGCGTCGTCTATCGCAGGCAACATGAAATGGATGCGCCGCTATATGGTGGATCAGATGAATGCCGATTATGTGAAATTTGCCCGGGCGGAAGGCTTGAGCGAATACAAGATTTTTACAAAGCACATTTTCAAGAATGCGGCGATCCCCGTCGCCCACGGGATTCCAGGCACCATCATCATGGCAGTGTCCGGCTCTATCATGATGGAGAGCATTTTCGCGGTTCCCGGTGTGGGCGGTTTGCTGG
>CAZROZ010000061.1:0-9104 GCA_964601745.1 uncultured Lachnospiraceae bacterium
CCGGCTGGGTTCCAAATGCGACAGTCTCAAACTTTCCTGTGTCGAATTTCTATCCTGCGGTATCTTCGGAATTCTCCCCATGATTCTGGTGGAACATCCCACTTTTTCTCAAATAATCCAGGTGCGCGGTCCTATCCTCTACGTTGCTCTCCTCTCTGGAAGCGTGGCTTATACGCTGCAGGTCATCGGCCAAAAAGATGTCCACCCGGCTGTCGCGTCTCTCATCTTCAGCCTGGAATCCGTCATCAGCGCGATCTCCGGTTTTCTGATTTTGAATGAGCGTCTCACCGGCAGGGAAATCATTGGCTGCATTTTGATGGGAGCTGCTGTGATAATGGCGCAATTGCCTTCTAAAAAGAGAAAAAAAGAGTAAACTTCCATGCCCCACATATGGGATGCCACCATGAAGGAAAGCCCCATGCCCCACATGTGGGGCAACACCATAAATGAAAGCCCACGGATTGCTCCGCTGCAGCTCCCGCAGCCCTATCACGGCTGTCCTGAATCAGTGCGCTATTGCGGTTGTTCTAAATCAACAGTCCTATCGCGCTATATGAAAGCAGCGCTTCTGTCGCGGCTATTCGGAATTGGCAAAAAAATACCCCAGAAAAATCCAATTTGGATTGATCTGGGGAAACGAAAGCGCATCCAATGCTATCAGGTAAACTCCCATGCCCCGCATGTGGGGCAACACCATGAATGAAAGCCCACGGATTGCTCCGCTGCAATGCAGCTCTCGCCTGCACGAAAAGGATTTTCGATCACTCGCTCTTCTTTGCTTTCTCTATCTGCACGATAGCAGCCTTCTGCATCGGGATCCTGCAGTTTTTATTATTGCCGAATTCCACAATCACCACGTCATCCATGACGTCAATGATTACACCATAGAAGCCGCTGGAAGTCAGGATGCTATCGCCAATCTCTGCGGACGCCACCAGCTGATCATGCTGTTTCTGCTGCTTCTTCTGCGGACGAATCGCAATGAAATAAAACAAGCCAATAATCACTACGATATAACCGATAGTAAAAATAAGTCCGCTGCTAGCAGACAAAACGGGGGTTAAAAAATTCATCTTTCTTTCTCCTTCTATTTCTTCTCCCGGTTCTCCGGAATTTCGCTCATTATACCTGATTTGACAAAAAGAAACAACCACAAATTACGCTGTATTGGAAAAACTCTTGCTGTCAACAGTCTCTTGATCTCTTTCGTTCTCTCCCCTATCTCCCGCATATTCTTCACCACTTCGGATCCTTGCATTCTCATTTTAAAATCGCTATACTGAAGCCAACTTCCAGCTGTTGTATTTGCATCAATATTCTGGCAGCACTCCTGTTTCCATGAAAGGAATAGCAACATGTTTTTCGTCAAAGATACAGACGGTGATGCAAGACTGGGGGAAATGGCCACTGTCCACGGCCGGATTCAGACCCCCGTTTTCATGAACGTAGGCACCGTCGGGGCCATCAAGGGAGCGGTCTCGACCCGGGATTTGGAAGAAATCGGCACCCAGGTGGAGCTCTCCAACACGTATCACCTCCATGTACGGCCAGGCGATGAGCTCATTCGCCAACTAGGCGGACTGCACAAATTCATGAACTGGCACAAACCCATTCTCACCGACTCTGGAGGATTCCAGGTCTTTTCCCTGAAGGGCCTTCGCAAAATCAAAGAGGAAGGGGTCACCTTTCACTCTCATGTAGACGGCAGGTTGATTTTCATGGGCCCGGAGGAAAGCATGCGGATTCAGTCGAATCTGGGCTCTACCATCGCCATGGCATTGGATGAATGTCCGCCACATCCTGCCACCAGAGAATATATGCAGAATTCCGTGGACAGAACCATGCGATGGCTCATGCGCTGCCGGGCGGAAATAGACCGATTAAATACGCTGCCTGACACCCTCAATCCCAATCAGCTGTTATTTGGCATCAATCAAGGCGGCACTTACCCCGATATCCGCATCGCCTGCGCAAAGGAATTGGCGCAGATTCCGCTGGATGGGTACGCCCTGGGTGGACTGGCAGTTGGGGAGAGTCACGAGGAAATGTATGACATCATCGCTCAGACTACCCCTTATCTTCCTGCCGACAAACCAAGGTATCTGATGGGAGTAGGGACTCCGGCCAACATTTTGGAATCGGTTCAGCGTGGCGTGGATTTTTTTGACTGCGTGTATCCATCCCGCAATGGACGTCACGGACACGCCTATACCCATCACGGGAAATTAAATCTCAACAATGCCTGTTATGCTGCAGATGAACGTCCCATAGAGGAAGGCTGTCAATGCCCTGCGTGTCAACGCTATAGCCGCGCCTACATTCGTCATCTGCTGCGGGCAGGAGAAATGCTGGGACTTCGCCTGATGGTGCTGCACAATCTCTACTTCTATAATCATCTGATGGAAGAGATTCGACAGGCAATTTCTTCCCATCGCTACGCATCTTTTAAAGAGGAGACTCTCTATCAGCTCCGGCAGGGTGAAATTTCACTGACTCAGACAAGGTGAGAGCGTCGTTTTACAGAATTTTTGACGATTCTAATTCTTCTTTCGATGTGTGCCTCATGAGATATATTGCGGAACAACCAAAAGTAGAATGCAAAGAGGCAGGTGCATGCCAATGATATCACCCGCCTCAAATTTTTATCTGTGATCAACACCCACAAAGCAAAATTGCGAATACGAAGGTTTACAATAGATTCACAAAGAATCCTGTAATCACGGAAAATATCATAACAAATATAAGATATAGCAAAAAATGTTTTATTCCTAATACAATCTTCAGTGCACCAAGGTTTGTGATCTTGGTGGAAGGTCCGGTGATCATAAATGCTGCTGCGCTTCCCATACTCATGCCGTCAGCCAGCCACTGAATGAGCAGCGGAATCGTGCCACCGCCACAGGCATACAGCGGAACCCCTATGGTCGCCGCCATCAAAACACCGAACCCCTCGTTGGACTTTCCAAAAAGACGGGACACCAAATCTGCTGGAACATAGCGCTGAAAAAGAGCAGAAAGCGTGACCCCGACTAAAAACCATAGCCCGGTTGCCTTGAGATTTCTGCCGATATTTTTTATCAGGCGCAAAAACAGATTCGGATCCGTGTCATGACCTTGCGGCTCCTCGAACCCGGAAAAATCAAAGAAAGGCTTCCCATGAAAAAGCCACTTCACAAGCAGTCCCGCCGCAACGCCGCAGAGAAAGCAGGAAACAATCCGAATTGTGAGCGCAAAGGAACCAAGCGCTGTACTGTAGATGATCAACTGCGGATTTAAAAGAATAGAACTCATCATGAAAGCAGCCAGCCAATCATCTCTGATGCCGCTCCTGGAAAAAGATGCCGCCAGTGGAATGGTGCCGTACATGCAGAGTGGGGAGACGATACCGAGAATGCTGGCAAGCACAATGCCGAAAAAGCCCAGTTTCTTATCGCGAAGGGAGCGGAATGTGTCATGGATCCTGTCTTTTAAGAAAACAGAGATGACAGAACCCAGCACGATTCCCACAGCAAAATAGGGCAGGATCTGTCGAAGCTGCAAATCAAAGTAGTACCAGAGATATACGGCTTCACGCCGCAGAATGTCAATCATCGATATTCTCCAAAGAATACGTGCGGCTGCCAAGGCCAATCTCTTCTGCATGTTCCAAAGTATGAAGGCCGTTGCGCGACTCGATGCGTTTCACCAGAGAAGCGCCGTCATCATCCTTCTGGGCATAGACCAGATCAATGCAGGCTTGATCCAATGCCACAGGGTCAGTGGAAGCTAAAATTCCGATGTCGTGCATATCCGGTTCAGCCGGATTTCCATCGCAGTCACAGTCAATGGACAGGCGATTCATTACATTGATGTAGACAATCCTCTCTCCATTTCCCAGTGCATCCGACACAGATTTCCCTGCTTCTGCCATCGCCTCTAGAAACGCGTCCTGATCTCCACCCCAGATGCTAGTCTTGCTGGTCCCGCCGCTGTGAATCCACCCTTTTCCCTCACTGGAGGCAAGTCCGATGGAAATGTTTTTGATCGCGCCGCCGTACCCCGCCATAGAATGACCTTTGAAATGAGACAACACCAGATAGCAATCATAGTCAAAAAAAGCCGATCCGACGTAATTCTCTGTGAGAACGCTGCCGCCCTCTACAGGCAGCGTCAGAGAACCCTCCTCGTCCAGGATCTGAAAGTCCGCAATCTGGGTAAAGCCATGATCTTCTGCCACTTGATAATGCATAGAAGTTTCACTGCGTGACCCGCCATAAGCTGTGTTGCATTCCACAATCGTTCCGTCTACAACCTGGACAACCTCCTTGATCAATTCCGGCCGCAGGTAGTTGCTGGCGGGCGGCTCGCCGGTGGAAAGTTTTACGGCGACTTTGCCGGTCGGATTCCATCTCAGTGCTTCATAGACTCTCAGCATGCCCTCAGCACTGATGTCAGAAGTGAAGTATACCACCGGCTTCCCGTTTTCCTCTGCAGTGGAATTGCGCTCCTGCTCTGATTCCAGCGCCCCCGCTTCCACAGCCGATTGCGCTTGTGTCGACTCCTTTTCCGTGTGTTCTTCCGACTGTTTCTCCTCAATAGGTTCAGTCTCTGTTTGACTTTCTGTCTGCCCCTTTCCCTGGCCGCCTTCCGGTCCGGTGCTTTGTCCACAGCCGGAACTAAAAAACAGAAAAACCAGCAAAAGCGACAGCATCGAAATGAGTTTCCTTTTCACTGCAGCTTCTCTCCTCTTTTTCTCCTTCTCTCTACATGACAACTGCCTCCCGCGTCAGTCCGTGTGCGGCAGGCAGTTTATACATAATAGAAATCCTGTTAACCAAAGTAAACCTCATTCACTCATCTCAAGCTCATCGAGCCACGCAAGGACCTCTTCCTTTGCTTTTTCCTGCTGATTCTGCGCTGTGCTTCCCCGAATCGAAAGACCGTCCAAAACTGTAGCACCGGAACAGGTATCCTCAATCCTGCTCTGCGTTCCAGACAGACCACTGCCCGCATGGGTACAGAAGGGAATCACCGTCTTCCCGGAAAAATCATAATTTTCCAGAAACGTATAGACTGCCATCGGCAGATCACCCCACCAGATCGGGTATCCGATGAAAATTGTGTCGTACTCGTCCAGATTTTCAGGCGGATCTAGGATTTCCGGGCGGGCGCTCTCGTTCTGCTCTTTTTTGGCCACATCCGTACATTCCTCGTAAATGTCCGGGTAGGGATTCACGGTCCGGATCTCAAACATGTCCGCACCGGTTTCCTCCGCGATCATGTCCGCGATGATACGTGTATTCCCCTTCTCAATCACACCGACCTCGTAATTCTCTCCCGTATGAGAAAAATATGCGATCAATATCCTGCTGTCAGAAAAGGGATCCGTGTGATTCTCTCCAGCGGTTTCAGGCTCCTTTCCACCAGAGGATGCTTGCGCTTTCGTGTTGGTCTCAGACATCGTTGTAGTCTCTGTATCCGTAGGGGCAGATTGCGCTGTTTCGGTTTCCATCTCCCCCACAGAAGATTCCTCATTGGAAGCAGACTGCGTTGTATCAGTCTCCACCTCCCCCGAAGATGATTCCTCGTCAGAAACAGACTGCTGGGTGGATTCCTCTGGATTTTCCGCATTTTGTCCTCCACAGGCGGTAAAAGAGAAAGCCAAGAACAGCGCCAGCAGAATTGTCATACTTTGTTTTATCATTCTTGCTTTATTTATCATAATCATCACAAATTTGCATCCGCAAACCCACTCCTTGATTGGAAATACTCCGCGATTTCTTTCATCCGCGCACTCTGCCGCACCCGAAACGGACATCTCGCGTCACAGTGACCGCAGCCGATGCAGGCGTCCGCCTTGACTGACAGCTTCTCATAGTGATTTGCCGCCATCTGATCTCCTGCCAGTGCCAGGTCATAGTACTTATTGACAAGACCCACATCGATTCCCGCCGGGCAGGGCTGACAATGATTGCAGTACACACAATTTCCCATAGCCGCCGCGGGAGTGAATTGCCCGATGACGGAATAGTCCATCTCGCGCTCCGAAGCATTCATGCAGGAAAGAAGCACTTGTAGCTCGTCAAAATTGTGCACTCCCGGCACTACCACCAGCACACCGGGACGGTCAAGGGCGTAGTGAACGCATTGGGCATGAGTCATACCGATGCCGAAAGGAGACGTTTTCGCGTCCAGCAATTTTCCGCCGTGAAATGGCTTCATCACAGAAATTCCCACGCCCTTCGCCTCACATTTGCGGAAAAGCTCCATGCGCTCCGCATTAGTCCCGATGCCAAGCTCGTTTCCCTTCTCCAGATCGCAGGCAGGATTGATGGAAAACATCATCATATCCACATCGGGAACCGCATCCAGCACCCGGCCCGCCACAGAGGCAGTGTGCGAAGAAAATCCGATGTGCCGCACTTTCCCCAGTCTCTTTTGTTCCAAAGCAAAATCCAGGATCCCAGTCTCGACAACCTTATCGAAATCTTCCTTCTCATCAATGCAGTGCAGAAAGCCAAAATCCACATAATCCGTGTCCAGCGTTTCCAATTCCCACTGAAAGGTCTCCCTGATCTTATCCAGGTTCCGAGACCAGCCATACTCGCCTTTTTGATTGTAGACCGCGCCGAAATGGAGCTGGAACATGATGCTCTCCCGTTGCCCTTTGATGGCACGTCCGAAAGGTGCGTACACATTCCTTGCCCCCGCGCAGAGATCAAAATAATTGATGCCGTTATCTATCGCTGTGCGGATTATCTTCTCGATCTCTGTGTCACTGCACCCCTGGATCCCGCCAGTGCCGATTCCGATGACACCGATCTTCTCCTCGCCATGAGGAAGTTTTCTGTACTCCATGATTACACCTCCATCTTCGCCCAGGAAGTCACAGCAGACTCCGATTTCGCCGCATCCGCTCCGTGCACCGCAAGCCCTTTGCTAAAGGATGCTCCCTTACAGAACTTCCTCAAGTCCCTTTCACAGGAGCCGAGGCCGCTTCCCTCGTGAGTCATGACCGGCAGCACCTTTTTGCCAGAGAAATCCAATTTTTCCAGCTGAGTGAAAACTGCCATCGGATAAGTCCCCCACCAGCACGGGCCGCAGACAAAAATATTGTCATAGTCGGCGACACTGGCAAGTGTCCGCTTTAATTCTGGTCTCGCATTTTCCCGCAATTCGACCTTTGCCTCTGCGGTACATTCGTGATAATCGGCGGGATATTCCTTTACTGTTTCCAACTCGAACAAGTCGCCACCCACCGCTTTTTGAATCAATTCCGCCACGATCTCGGTATTGCCTTTGGCAAGATTTTTCACCGTACCGTTCACATAATTCTCCCCCTTGCGGGAGTAATAGAGAATCAAATTCTTCGCCATAACTGTTACCCTCCTCACTCCGTGATGTCTGTGGAAGCCGCCAGCTCCGTCTGGGTCTCATAATCCGCGATGCGCTCTTTCAGCCGCTGTATAGTCGCAGAGAGCGCTTGCGAGCCCAGCACCATGCGCAGCGGAGCAGGCGTCCGATCCACGCTCTCAATAATCCGCTGTGCCATCTTCGCGGGATCGCCGGGAGCCAATCCTTTGCTGGCATCCAGCATATTGAGGAAACTGTGACAGCTCTCGTATTCCGGCATCAGATTTGCCACCTGGGCACTGCCATAACGGAATTGTGTCCTGGCACCGCCTGGTTCCACAATAGTCACACCAATGCCAAATTGGGCAACTTCCTGGGCAACAGACTCACAGAAGCCTTCAATACCGAATTTGGTGGCGTGATACATAGAATTCGCAGCAAATGCCACCTGTCCGCCATAGCTGGAAATCTGGATGATGCGTCCGCCGCCCTGTTTGCGCATATAGGGGATGGCGGATCTGATCAGCTGGATGGAACCGGTCAAATTGGTAGCGATGATGTGGTCGATTTGTTCATCGGAGAGTTCCTCCGCGCAGCCGAATAATCCATAGCCAGCGTTGGAGACTACCACATCCACCCTGCCATGTTTCTGAAAGGCTTCGGCTACCGTCTTCTGCACGGCGGGAACGTCTGTCACGTCGAGAATCTGACAGTCAAAATTGGCCGGATACGCCTCCAGCAATCCCTGCACTTTGGTGGTGCTGCGGACCGTGCCTACCACCACATCTCCCTTTTCCAAAAGCTGTTTTGTCATTTCATAGCCGAAGCCGCTGGAGACTCCGGTGATAAGCCACGTTCTACTCTTTGTTTTTTCTGTTGTCTTCATCTTCATTACCTTTCTGTCATTTTTATCTTCTGGACATTTCCTTATTTCTTCCTGTCATCATTGCCTGCCGGACATTTTCCCTTTATCTTCCTGTCATTATTGCCCGCCGGGCATTTCCCTTTTATCTTCCTGTCATTTTCTCCATCTCCGGCGCATAACGTCCGCCAAAGACCGGTATCTCGTCTGAGATCCTCGTGAGTCTTTCCATCTCCTCCTCAGAAAAATTCACATCCGCCGCGCTCATGTTCTCCCGTAGTCGACCCTTGCTCTTTGTTCCCGGAATCGGAACGATCCACGGTTTCCTGTGCAGAAGCCATGCCAAAGCAACCTGAGCGGGTGAGAGCTCTTTTTCTTCCGCGAAAGCTTTCACTGCATCTGCCAATGCCTGATTCCTCTCGAGATTTTCCGGATCTTGAAACCTGGGAATCGTGTGCCGGATATCGTTCTCAGCAAAAACAGCATTTCTATCTACTTTTCCGGTCAAAAAGCCTTTTCCCAGAGGACTGAACGGCACAAGGCCAATCCCCAATTCCTCCAGGAGTGGAATGATCTCGTGTTCCAGATTGCGGTACCACAGGGAATATTCACTCTGCAGCGCTGTCACGGGAAATACCGCGTGGGCTCGTCGAATGGTATCTGTCCCGGCTTCAGAAAGACCCCAGTAGAGGATTTTCCCCTCTCGGCACAACTCCTGCATGGTTCCCGCCACCTCCTCGATGGGCACTTTGGGGTCCACCCGGTGCTGGTAATAAAGGTCGATATGGTCCGTGCGCAAGCGCCGCAGAGAGCCTTCCACTGCTCTGCGTATCGTCTGCGGGCGGCTGTCCAGTCCCCAGGATTTCCCGTCATGGATATCCCAGCCAAATTTGGTGGCGATCTTTACGTG
>CAZROZ010000062.1:0-3147 GCA_964601745.1 uncultured Lachnospiraceae bacterium
CGGGAGTTCCAGATTTGCCTCCCAAACTTGTTGTTTCAGTTCCTCTAACATCTTGCCCTCCGCTTCAGAACCCTGTCGGATTCCCATTCCAACAATTCACGTCTGCTCCTGACGGCAAAACTGCCATCTATCATGATTCCAATCATTCCGTCCTATCATTCCTGGGATATCAAAGCGTGGCATCCAGCTCTTTCCCGCAGACTGGTTTTCTTGAGGCATCGTTTTCCTCAGATCCGATTATAATTGATCAGACACCCGGCAAGCAGGATCGCCCGCTCTTCTTCCGTTAAATCCCCAAGAGAAAAAGTCACTGCAGTCATATCCTCATTCAACACGTACCCTGCTATCTTCTCTTGATGATCCTCCAATGCCTGCCTGATATTCGGCAGAAAAATCATGTCGTGTAGATGATACGGCAATTCCTCCGCCGGCGCCAGCAGTGGCAGCATCCCCCAGTTGATCAAATTGGAGCGATATCGCTTGGTGGCATACTCCCTGGCGATATTCGCCCAACCGCCCAATACCTTCTGACAGGAAGCGGCCTGTTCCCGGGCGGATCCGTCCCCCGGCTTTTCCGCGAAGATCGTGCTGCCAAACCCGATTTCTCCCTGCTTTATCTCTGGAAACGCGGCGGACACCCGGGCAAGGATCGGTGCAAGAGAGGGGACCGCCACAATCGGGGATGTCCCCGCCTCGACGGCTTTTTCCGCCAATTGGATTGCCTTGGCACGCTCCACATAACCCGGATCCTTCCGTGACAAGGTGAATTCCGCCAGACCAAGCGGATTAGAGCGATAAGAGGAGGTCTCGCCGGACGGAATCAACTCATCCGTCGTGGTCACCGGATCGTGAATCTCCGACACAATCTGCAGCAGCAAATGTTCTGGCAGCGGCGCCATCACCGGCCAGTCCTTGATATTGGGACCCAGCACCAGTTCCACAGAGGGATCCGCCTTTCCTTGGCTGTCAAAAACCCGATTGTCATAAATTGCCTTGTCAAAGAAATAGCGCGGGCAGGTGAGATCCAAATCTTCCAATTCTGTAGCCGCTGTCAAGCATCCCTTCGCCGCGGCGGTGGCAGCGATGGACCTGGCGTCCATCAGAGCGACGCTGGCAATCTGACCGCTTTGCACCTTCGAGCCCTCCCGGTTGGGGAAATTCCGGGTAGAATGGCGGATGCTAAAGCCATTGTTGGCAGGTGTATCGCCCGCTCCAAAGCAAGGTCCGCAAAACGCTGTCTTTAAAATGGCCCCCGCCTGCATCAAATCCGCCGCCCGGCCGTTTTTCAGCAGTTCCAGGAAAATCGGCTGACTGGCAGGATAGACACTGAGTGTGAACGCATCCGCGCCGATATTCTTTCCTTTTAGAATGGCTGCGGCTGCGCAGAGATTCTCAAAACCGCCCCCGGCACATCCCGCGATGATGCCCTGATCCACCTGCAGTTTCCCGCCATGCACCTTGTCCTGCAGATGGAAGTCAACCTTTTCCCCGAAACTGACTTTTGCCCGCTGCTCACAGTCTTCCAGTATCTCTCTCAAATGAGATTGAACCTCCCGAATGGGATAGGCGTTGCTGGGATGAAACGGCATGGCGATCATAGGCTCTATCTCGTCCAGATTCAGGACGATCATCCCGTCGTAGCAGGCGGCCTCCCCGGGATTCAGTGTCTGGTACGCCTCCGGTCTCTGATGAATCTCATAAAATTCCTTTACTCTCTCATCCGTCTGCCAAATGGAGCTGAGACACGTAGTTTCCGTGGTCATGACATCAATGCCGATGCGAAAATCCACACTGAGATTTGCCACGCCCGGACCGATAAATTCCAGTATCTTATTTTTCACAAATCCATCCGCAAAAACTTCCCGAATCAAAGCAAGCGCCACATCCTGGGGACCGACTCCCGGCCGGGGCGTGCCGGTGAGATAAATTCCCACCACCTCAGGCGCTGGGATGTCATAGGTCTGCCCCAAAAGCTGCTTCACCAGTTCCGGACCGCCCTCCCCCATGGCCATCGTCCCCAAGGCGCCGTACCGGGTATGGCTGTCGGAACCGAGAATCATTCTGCCGCAGCCGGTGAGCATCTCCCTGGCAAATTGATGAATCACCGCCAGATGCGGCGGCACATAGATGCCACCATAGCGCTTGGCGGCGGAAAGGCCGAACATGTGGTCATCTTCATTGATGGTTCCCCCCACCGCGCAGAGACTGTTGTGACAATTGGTCAGCGCGTAAGGCATGGGAAATCTGGTGAGTCCTGATGCCCTGGCAGTCTGAATAATGCCCACATAAGTGATATCATGAGAAGTCAGGCTGTCAAAGACGATGCGACACTGTCCCTCCTCCTCTCCCCTGTCATGGCTGCGCAAAATTCCGGCGGTGATGGTCTGACTCCGCGCCTCCTTTTGAGATACTTTTTTCCCAAGAACAAGGCGGATTCTTTCCTCTGCCTCCGGTCCCTCCGGGATCAGTTCCCTTTGCGCAATGTAATAAACGCGATCTTCAAATCGTTTCATAGACAATTCCCTTTCCTGCGATTTTCCTTACACAAAGCGATTCACAATCTTATTGTATCATAGCAGGGCATAAAAGTTCAATGCATTTGAAGAAACGTCCGAAGCCGCTGACACAAGATGCCTGCCAGCCACCCGATCAGGGCACCGCTTAGACCGCCAGTGAGAATCAGCACCGGCAGATAGGCGAAAACGCCCCAGGAAGAAAAAAGAAGCGCTGCCGCCAGGAGCTGTCCGATATTGTGACAGATTCCGCCGGCCAGATTGATTCCGATGGGAGAGAACCGTCCGGTTCGCTTCAAAAGTGCCATCACCGACAGACTCAGCATTGCCCCGAACAGGCTGTAGAGGAGGGAGCTGATGCCGGAAAAAGTAAAGGCGGATAGCAGCACCCGGGCAAAATTTAAGACAAGGGCTATGGGAAAGCCGTACAGATCCAGGACACAGTAGATCACCAGATTCGCCAATCCCAATTTGATCCCGGGGATTCCGATGGGCACGATCAGAAGGCTTTCCAGATAGCTGAATAAGAAGGAAAGTGCCAGAAAAATGCCGAGAAACGCGGTTTTTTTCGCCATACTGCTCTATTGTCGAAGAAAAGACTCGACACTCCTTTCGCCATGGAACCGACAACATA
>CAZROZ010000062.1:3157-9059 GCA_964601745.1 uncultured Lachnospiraceae bacterium
ATGGGGCACCACCATGAATGAAAACGCAAGTCCGAGGAAATAACCGCTCTTGTTCACTGCACGACCCCATCGATCTCCTGCCCTTCCTCCCGCTCAATGCGCACCCAGATCTGATTGGGAAGGCACAGAATCATCTCGCCTGGCCGGCGGATTCTCCCCATCCGCACACAGACCTGATCCGGGCAATCCGCCTCTTGCATGAACACTTCCCCGTTCTCTATGCAAAGCAGATTTCCCTCTCCCAGAGGAATTTTGGCATCCTCGTCCAGGGAGTAGGAAGTCTCCTCTCCTGCCGCACTGACTTTAACAAGAAGGGAGGATTGTCCTTTCTGCGACAGACCACCTCGCACCCAAAAAAAGAGTGCGCATCCCAGGGCAAAAAGCAGACAGCCAGCCGCCAAAAAGCAATCCGCCCGGGTGATACGCACTCTCTTATGATTCACAAAGACATTTTGCCGAAGAAAAGATTCGGCTCTCCTTTCCCTATAGCAGTGACGGAATCGGCGTCAGATGAGCAAACCCCGGTCAGACAGTGCCGGCAAGAACCAAACCAGGCACGAACATGAGACACCGGGTGAGGTCCCCCTGCCGGCACATTTCTCACCGCATCATGATGACCTTCACCGACTCATTTCTCACCGCATCGTGATGACCTTCACCGACTCATTTCTCACCGCATCGTGATGACCTTCACCGGACATTTCTGTGCGCATTTGCCGCAGCCAGTGCACTTTTCATAGTCAATATGTGCCAAATGATCCGTCACCGTAATCGCTCCGGTCTCGCAGACTACGGTACACATGGTGCAGCCGATACAGCCGCCGCTGCAGTTGGCGCGAACGTCTTTTCCGATGTCTTTGGAATTACAGCGCACCGCCATGACCGCATCGTAAGGCACCATCTCAATGAGCTGATTGGGACAAGTCTTCACACATTTTTCGCAGCCTCTGCACTTCTCCTTGTCGACCACAGCCACCCCGTTGATGACCCGGATGGCGCTGAAATCACAAGCCGTCACGCAGGAACCGTATCCCATGCAACCGTATTTGCAGGACTTTTCTCCACTGCCGGGGACAATGGTGACATTCCGGCAGTCCGGCACGCCGTAATAATTATATTTTCGGTGGATCACGTTGCAAGTGCCGCTGCAGCGCACAAAAGCCACCATTCTCTTTTTCGACTCCGCCTTGACACCCATCACGGCGGCGATCTGCTCCGCCACCGGTGCCCCGCCTACAGGGCAGGAATCCACAGGGGCTTCCCCGCTGGCAATGGCAGCCGCCAGTCCGTCACAGCCGGGATACCCGCAGCCGCCGCAATTATTGCCCGGCAGAAGTTCCCTGATCTGATCCGCCCTCTCATCCGTCTGCACCTCAAATTTTTCCGCGGCCACGCCGAGAAAGACACCGATCAGCAGGCCCAGGATTCCCACCACACCTGCCGCCAGAAGGATCATTGAGACACCCATATTGCTTCTCCTTTCCCATGTCAGATCTGACGCGCAATCCATCCATCCCGCCACCCTACGACTTAAGGGGCATAGGGGACTTCTCGCGAAGATTGGTTAAATCAGGCCGGAAAAGCCCATGAAGGCAATGGCCATGAGACCAGCCGTAATCAACACAATCGGCATGCCGCGAAACGATTCCGGAAAATCATTGTCTGCGATTTTCTCCCGGATTCCCGCCATGATAATGATGGAAATCGTAAAGCCCACCGCTGTGCCAAAGCCGTTGAGCACACTCTCCAGGAACCCGTAGCCCTTTTGTACATTTAAAAGTGCCACCCCCAGCACCGCGCAGTTGGTGGTGATTAGCGGCAGATAGACACCCAGCGCATTGTAGAGAGACTTCATGTTTTTCTTCAGGAAAAGCTCCACAAACTGTACTAAAGCGGCAATCACCAGGATAAAAACAATGGTTTTCAAATAATCCAGTTCCAGAGGCACCAGCAAAAAATCATAGATGAGACTTGTGATGGCCGAAGAGATGGTGATGACAAAGATCACCGCGCATCCCATGCCGGCAGCCGTCTTGATCTGTTTAGAGACGCCCAGAAAAGGACAAAGCCCTAAAAACTGACTCAGCACTACATTATTGACAAGCGCTGAAGAAACCACAATCAGGATCATCTCTTTCATGACTGCTTCGCCTCCTTCTTCGCCTGCTCGGTCGCTCTGAGCAGTGCCGCATGATTGGCCGCGCAACTGCTGTCAAAACAGGCGGCACAATTTCCGCCGCAGGCCAGAGGCGCTTCCTGGGATTCCACCTTGCCTCTCTTTCTCTTCAAGCGATTCTGCGTCGCCACCAGCATGGAGAGCACGAAAAAGGCACCCGGTGCCAGCACGAAAATGGTAATGGGGGTAAATCCCGCCGGCATAACGCGAATGCCGAAAATAGATCCGGAACCCAGCAGCTCCCGGACCGTGCCGAGACAAGTCAGCCCCAGCGTAAAGCCCAAGCCCATCCCAAGGCCGTCAAACAGGGAAAGAATCGCCCCGTGTTTGGACGCATATGCCTCTGCCCGGCCCAGGATAATGCAATTCACCACGATCAGAGGAATATAAATGCCAAGTGCGTCATAGAGCGATGACACATAGGCCTCCAGCAGCATTTCCACCACCGTCACCAAAGACGCGACAATGACAATATAGGAAGGAATCCGCACTTTCTCCGGGATCACCTTGTGCAGCGCCCCGATAATAAAATTAGAAAAAATCAACACAGCAGTGGTGGAGAGTCCCATCCCGATCCCATTGATGGCGGAGGTAGTCACCGCCAATGTAGGACACATGCCCAGCATCAGCACAAAGGTAGGATTCTCCTTAATAATGCCATTGTAAAGTCGTTCCAGACATCCTTTCATGATTCGAAGCCCCCTTTATGCTATTGATTCAACTCTGTCAGCAGAAGCAGCGCCGCATTCACCGCGTTGGTCACCGCCCGGGAAGTGCGGGTGGCACCGCTGATGGCGTCAATCTCCTCATCCGAGACAGCCCCCTGCTTGGTCACGGAAAATTCCGGCACTGTCTTTCCCACATACTGATTCAAAAATTCCGGCTTTTTGGCATTGTCTCCCAGTCCTGGGGACTCATTGATCTCCAGCAGGCCGATCCCGGTGATCTCCCCCTCCAATGTCACCCCCAATTTGATACTGAGGGTGCCGCCATACGCGTCCTGGGAGGAGGCGGACAAAAGCCACCCCAGCTGATTGCCACCGGCATCCACCGCCCGAAGGACTTCATCCACAGAGACCTCACCGAACTCTTTTCCGCTGGCAGCGTAGAGTTCCTCGAAAGAGGCAGGCGAAAAACCGTCATATTCCTCAAAAGAAGCGGCATCCGGATAAACTTCCCTGTTTAATTTCAAAACACTCTCCGCTCGATTCCGCGCGATCACATCCTTGGTCAAATCATTGGAAAAGCCCAGCAGAAAGCCGGAAATCAAGGTGATCGCGAATAAGATCAGAGCGTCCTTTAAAATGGTGCTTTTCTTCTTCTCAGCCATGCCGCTCACGCTCCCTTCCAAAAGCCGCCGGAATCGTCACCCGCTCGATGAGGGGCACCAGCAGATTTGAGAGCAAAATCGCATAGGAGACGCCCTCTGGGGAAGCCCCCAGCGTACGGAACAAACCGGTGAAACACCCTAGCAAAATCCCGTACAACAGCTGCCCTTTCGGCGTGATCGGGCTGGTCACATAATCTGTCGCCATATAAAACGCACCAAAGATCAAACCGCCGGCGCAGAGCTGCGCTGCCAGATATTCCAGATCGAAGCCATGTCCGCCAAACAGCACCATAAAAATCAAAAATGTAATCAGATATGTCAAGGGAATGCGCAGAGAAATCACCTTCCGCAGCAGCAGATAGGCGGCTCCCAAGAGCAGTGCGATCACGGAAGTCTCTCCCAGGCAACCGGGAGTCGTTCCCACGAAAAGGGCACCCAGATCCACGCTCTCCCCCGCCTTCATCTGTGCCAGAGGCGTCACGGAGGCAACCCCGTCCAGCGTAAAATTCGTCATCTGCTTTGCAAAAGAAATCAGCAGAAAACATCTGGCAGCCAGCGCTGGATTCATAAAGTTTTGTCCGATGCCTCCAAAGAGCTGCTTGACAATGATAATTGCAAAAACAGCGCCAAAAGCCGGAATCCACAGCGGAATACTCACCGGCATATTCAGTCCCAGAATCATCCCCGTCACCAGGGCGGATCCGTCCTGGACGGTGACCTCCCTCTTCATCAGGCGCTGAAAGAGAAATTCGGATCCCACCGCGAAAACCACACTGGTCAGTACCACCGCCAGTGCCCGGAATCCAAAGTGCCAAATGGAGAAGGCAGTGGGAAAAAGCAGGGCGATGACCACGTCAAACATAATCGTCTGGGTCGATGTCTTGCTCCGGATATGCGGCGATGAAGAGACATTGAGTAATTCTTGTTCCATCCTGGTTCCCTCCTATGCTTTCTTGCGCCGGTTGGCTGTCACAGTCCGCTTGCTGAGGCGGAACGTCTGGGTCAGCGGTAATTTGGCGGGACAGCCGTACGCACAGCACCCGCACTCGATGCATTCCATCCCGCCGATCTTCTCAAAAGAAGCCATGTCGCCATTCTGGGAATAGCGGTACATCAGCTGGGGAATCAGATGCTCCGGACACGCTTTCACACATCGCCCGCAGTGAATGCAGTGGGTGGGCTCATGGGCTGCCACCTGGTCCTTGCTCATGGCGAGCAGAGAGGAGGAGGTCTTCGTCACCGGCACATCCAGCGTAAAAAGCGCCGTGCCCATCATGGGGCCGCCGGCGATCAATTTCTCCGGCCTCTCCTTGAAGCCGCCGGCGGCGTCCACCAGCTCCCGAAAATCGGTCCCCGTCTTCACCAGAAAATTGGAGGGATTCTTCACCGCTTCCCCGGTGACTGTGATCACCCGTTCCGTCAGTGGCATATTCCAGGCTACCGCCTCGTAAATGGCAATGGCTGTAGCCGCGTTGATGACGATGCAGCCCGCGTCCGCCGGAAGCATGGACGAATTGACTTTCCGCCCGGTCACAGAATAAATCAGCATCCGCTCGCCGCCCTGAGGATACTTGGTCTTCAGCGGCAGGACTTCTATCTTCGTGTCCTCCGCCAGATCACCCAGATGCCTTATCGCTTCCGGTTTATTATCCTCGATGGCGATGACGCCCTTCGCATGATCAAAAAGGAAAAGCACGATAGAAAGCCCCTCTACGATCTCCTCTCCCCGCTCCAGCATCAGCCGGTAATCCGAGGTGATATAGGGCTCGCACTCAGCCCCATTCACGATAATGTGGTCAATCTTTTCCGGTTCTTTGGGCATCAATTTGACGATGGTGGGAAATCCTGCGCCTCCCAAGCCCACAAGGCCCGCGTTTTTGATCCGGTTTTGAATCTCCTCCCGGTCAAGGGATGCAGGATCGTCCTTTTTCCCGTATCCCTCCACCGCCTCATACTGTCCGTCATTTTCCACCACGATGGAATCTACCAGACTCCCACTGGCCACTACCCGGGGCTCTATCTTCTTTACCATACCGGATACGGAACAAATCACCGGAGCGGAGACGAAACCGCCTGCCGCCCCGATTGTCTGTCCTACCAACACTCTGTCTCCCACCGACACCTGCGCTACAGCAGGAGCACCGATGTGCTGAGACAATGGATAGACCAATTCCCCTTTCGGAAGCAGGGCAGTGAGCGCCTTGTCCTTGGACAATTCCTTGCCCTCGTAGGGGTGGACACCGCCTGAGAATGTTGCTAACCCCTTACGTCCCATATGCATACACACCTTTCTATCTGTCATCGATGACGGTGAAATAACACACCGCGTGGATTTCTCTCAAACTCACAATTTGAAATTGATTATACCATTGCAGCTTGGTCTGTCAATGAGATAC
>CAZROZ010000063.1:0-8908 GCA_964601745.1 uncultured Lachnospiraceae bacterium
GCCATCGTCACCCATTTGGGATTCTACGTCGGCTGGCCGAAGGCGTGGGCGGTGTTCCGCCTGGCAAAAGACGTGTGGAACGAAGAGAAGCCGGAGATGACAGAAAAGGACCGGTATCAGAATACGATTTTCTTCCCCATAGGGGATCCGAATGATGGATTCGCACAATATTTTATTGGACAGAGCTACCTTGCACCGGTTTCAAAAGAGCAGGTCGGCATCTTTAATGTGACCTTTGAGCCGGGCTGCCGCAACAACTGGCATATTCACCACGCCGATCGAGGCGGCGGACAGATCCTGATTTGCGTCGGCGGCAGAGGCTACTATCAAGAGTGGGGAAAAGACGCGATGGAAATGAAACCCGGGGACTGTGTCAACATCCCTGCAGGTGTCAAGCACTGGCACGGCGCGGCGCCTGACAGCTGGTTCTCACACCTCGCAATCGAGGTTCCCGGCGAGAACAATTCCAACGAATGGCTGGAACCGGTGGATGACACACAATACAGAGGTTTGAAATGAAGATGAGAACACGCTTCACGATTTTACTGACGGCTCTGATGGTAGTTTTCCTCTCTGCCTGTGGAGACGAAAACAAACCGGCAGAGACAAGCAGTGCGGATGACAGCACGAGTGTCACAATATCTGAGGATTCCACGGGGATTCCTTCCAGCACGGAAAGTGACGAGGAGCAATCCGGAGAAACTTCGACCGCACTCTCTGAGGAATCTGAATCCGAGCAGGAGCCAGAGGGGGCTAAAATCCTCGTAGCCTATTTTTCGGCAACGGGCAACACAGAGGCTGTGGCACAGAAACTGGCGGACGGACTTGGCGCGGACCTTTATGAAATCGAGCCGGAGCAGCCTTATACCGAGGACGATTTAGACTATGGCAATTCTAAAAGCCGTTCCTCCGTCGAAATGAACGATCCCGACGCACGTCCCGCCATCTCCAGCGCTGATCCCAATCTTCAGCAGTATGACACGGTGCTTCTGGGTTATCCGATATGGTGGGGCGAGGCCCCAAGGATCATGAGCACCTTTGTGGAGAGTTATGATTCCTATCTGGACGGAAAAACCGTTGCCTGCTTCTGTACTTCGGGCAGCAGCGGATTCGGCAGCAGCGATTCTGCCCTGCGGGAAGCGGTACCTGCCGCGAACTGGCTGGAGGGGCATCGCTTTTCGGCAGGAGCATCCGCCGAGGATGTGCTGGAATGGGCAGACGGACTCGGAATCAGGCAGGGTGAGAGGGAATGAGCCGTTCGAAACAAATCATAAAGCAAATTGTAGACTCATGCATGATCATTCTTCTGCCGCTCCTGATGATGGAAGTGCCAGTCGGGCAGGAAATTCACGAGTGGCTTGGCACGGGGATGATCTTGCTGTTTCTCATCCACCAGGCTTTGAACGCGGGATGGTGGAAAGGGTTTTACAAGGGAAAATATACCCCGTCACGCGCTTTCGTCGTCACGATCGACCTGTTGCTCCTGCTGGACTTTCTCGCGCTTTTCGGGAGCGGGATCATGATGTCCGGCTTTGTATTCGACTTTCTGCCCATACGCGGAGGCATGGTCACCGCGCGATCTCTTCATTTGTTTGCCTCCCACTGGGGATTCCTTCTCATGTCGGTTCACTTAGGAATGCACATGGAGATGTTCATGGGCATTGCAAGGAAGCTGCTGCACATTTCCGGCAATAACACTGCCAGGACATGGATTCTTCGTTTCATTGCCCTGGCGGGGAGCACGTACGGAATATATGCCTTCATCAATCAGCATATTGTGGAATATCTGTTCCTGCAGACGCACTTTGTGATGTTTGATGAGACGAAGCCGGTTTTCTTGTACCTAGCCGAGAACATCGCTATGATTTGGCTGTTCGCGGCGGTGGGTCATTACCTGAGTAAATTTCTGCGCCTCGCGGCATCGAAATCGAAGAAAGGAGAATCGAGCAAAACGGTATGGAAAGTCTGTTCGTTCGCTATTCCCTTTCTTGCCTGCGTCCTGGTGACAGCGGAGCTTACCAAACCATGGTAGCAGAAGCCATGGCAGAGTAGTCCAGTCGATCCCCAGACGGAGGGCGTGACAACCGCGGAAGAAGAATCCGCGCGAATATCAGAAGAACAGACCGCGGATGTGCGGGATGGATGATAACCAATATCCAAAAGGAGTCAAAGTCATGGACGAGGAGTCGGGCTCCATCAATAAGCGGAATGATGAATGGCACGGATAGTGGAATTATACCTTTTTCCCACAAACCTGCTCTGAGCGAGCTTGTCTACATTAATTTTCAACGGTTACTAAGTAAGTGCTTTGAGAGGGAAAGAAGGTGGCGACTAATCTGGGTTTCGGTCAAAATAAACTTGCTTATCTAACAGAACGGGTCTATCGTTATCATTTGACCGCTATCAACAGACCAGGATTGGACTTCATGTGCGATCCCGGTCTTTTTTTGAAATTAATACTTGCTCTTTTGCGGTTATTATTTTATATTGATTATTAGTCTATAGTAAACGACATTAAGCATCTCACTTTGAGCTACGGAGTGCTTTTTATATTGTTAAATTCCTTGAAAATCAAAGTGAACTTAATTATGCCGTTAACTATAGATGCCTTAAGGAAGGCAGATCACTGATCTTTCCTTGTCTTCCTTCAGATTGATGCGTTTGTCGTATGTGACATCATTGTATGCATTGAAAAATAAATTAAACTATGGTATTGTGTCGTACATGTCATCTGCTGCAGTGAACGACGCAGAGGAATAGAGTGGCAAGCGCGTATTTCTCCGCTTTTCTTTTTAGATTTACCAAAATAGAGAATGGGACCGGAAACTTTTGCCACGGAATTTTTCAAATTAATGTGGGAAAATTAGGATGAAGAAAAGTGATCTTTCGGCAGGGCTCTGTATCGGATTGTTTTATCTGGGAATAGAACTTTTGGAAATTACCTGTCCGATTAAATATGTGACCGGGATTTCCTGCGCTGGCTGTGGAATGTCCCGGGCTGTCTTGTCACTGCTGCGCGGCGATCTGAGAAGTGCCTTCTACTATCACCCTCTGTTTTGGATTCTTCCTCTGGTTGGCGTTTTGCTTCTTTTCTCCAGAAAGATTCCAAAGACTATCATGCGGGTTATTTTGACGGGAGTTGGCGCCTTGTTCCTGCTCGTCTATGCGGGGAGAATGATGACGCCTGCGGATGAGATCGTGGTTTTTCGGCCGAAAGAAGGGCTGCTGTATCAGATCGCGGCAGGGATCGCGTCGATGGGAAAGGCACTCTTTAGAATCGGTTGATGGGAATTGGTGGAAGGGTTTTCTCAGTTCAATTGAGAGGAATAGGAGCAAGAGGTTGACTTTCCTTGAGAAGAGAGCTTTTCTCTGCCGGTACAAATGCAAAAAATGGAGGGATTGCACATGTATTGTTGGAAATGTGGAATGGAAATGAAAGAGGGTCAGAAATTCTGTCCGCAGTGTGGGGCGAGGCAGGACAGTAAAGATCAAACCACAGGGGAACAGGGAACTTCCAGTTCTGCCTCGGGTCAGAATTTTTTCCAGTCCGGCCAATATCAGGAATTTAATTCTCAATATCAGGGATCCAATTCTCAATATCAGGGATCCAATTCTCAATATCAAGGATCTTATTATCAATCCGGCCAGTATCAAGGGTCCAATTCCCAGTACCAGGGCTCTTCTTATCAGTCTGGATCATATCAGGGAGGATCCCCACAGAACGGGCCGAGACGGAAGCCCACATTTGGGCAGAAGATTAGCGCCGCGTGGAAAAACAGTGTTGGCTCTATGGCGCTAAAGATTATCGCCCTGGTGCTGGCATTTATATTTGCGTGCAATGTGCTGGCCTCCATTCCGCATCTGTTGCGCTCCTTGACCCTATTCGCCAATGGATTCGCGACGCATGCCATCGTTATTATTCTGGATTCCCTGATCGGATTTGCGGTTTCTCTCTTTTTGTGCGGGCTGTCGCTGATGACCGCGCTGCATCGGACAAATGAGAATAAAGACGGCATTTTGGCATGTTTTGGCATCGCCGGGATCCTGCGGATCTTTACCAGTCTTGTCTTTCTTGTGCTGTGCAGGCAGTTTTTCCATATCCCATACACACTCAGCGGAACGCCGAATTTATTTGTCCTGATCGCCGGATTTCTGGCCTTATTTGTCATCTCGGCAGCAACAGAGGAGGTCCCCTTTATCAGCAGGAGTTCGGAGGAGATCAAGCAGAGCATCAATGCTGTATTCCGGGTATTTCAGGAACTCAATGACCAGCAGACGTATCAGACGCAGACAGACTCCCAGTGGCAGAATTCTGGTACAGGTTATAATTCCTATCAAAGCGGGACGGGCTACCAGGCGGGACCGGCGCCCCAGAGATCTCCTATGGGTGTGCGGGCACTGAAGACCAACAGAAGCATTTGGACGTATATACTGTTTAACTTCTTAACCTGCGGAATATATTCCTTTGTCTTCATCAGCAATCTGGCGGACGATGTCAACACCGTGTGCGATGGAGACGGGAAGAAGACACCCGGGCTCCTGCGATTCTTCCTTCTGAATCTTGTGACCTGTGGTTTCTACAGTTTCATTTGGATGTATAAGCTGGGCAATCGGCTGCAGGCCAATGCGCCGAGATACGGGATGCAGTTTCAGGAAGGCGGCACCACGATCCTGCTCTGGATGCTGATCGGTAGTCTTTTGTGTGGTATCGGCGCGTTTATCGCCATGTATTTCGTGATTAAAAATATCAATGCTCTGTGCATTGCATATAACAGGTACAATGGTGTCGTCTATTACTGAGAAGAAGCGTGATTAAATTCCCGTGCGCCACATACGGCGCGACACTATAATAAAAGCCCCGCGGAGATCCTTTTTCAGGGAGTCCCGCGGGGCCTTTACGTTGAGATGATGAGATTGAAGTTGAGCTGATAAAATTGAAGTAGCGATGGTGGGACTGAACTTGAGCTAATGGGGCTTTCGCTGCACACGGCCGCGGCTGCTTTTGAGAAAAATTACAGAATGCCGCTTAAGTCATAGTGCTCCAGCCATTCTTTAGCCGTCGCGCTGACAGAGCGCAGACAATCGGGATCCAGTGGACTGGCAAGGTCCGCATTTTTCAGCAATTCGGTAAAGACCTTGCTGCCGCCCTGTTTGGTATACGCCATATAATGATTCCAGGCGTCTACAGGGTCTTTTTGTATCAATGCCCAGAACTGGAGGGCTACAGTCTGTGCCAGGCAGTAATCAATATAGTAGAAAGGACTGGAATAGATATGGTGCTGCCGCTGCCATCCCTCTCCCTCCGCGTAGAAGGGGATATCGCCGTCTAATTTCAGCCAGGGCATGTAAATTCCGAGCAGATTCTTCCAAATGTCATGGCGCTGCCGCGGCGTGTAGTCCGGATGCGCGTACACCTCATGCTGGAAATGATCCACCATCGTGCCATAGGGAATGAAAGTCAGCGCATTTGCCAGGTGGGCATAGTAGAATTTCCCGGCATCAGCGCCAAAGAATCCCTCTGCCCAGGGCCAGGAGAAGAATTCCATGCTCATGGAATGCACTTCGCAGGCCTCCATGGTGGGCCAGATGGAAGAGGAGGGGATCCTGTCCCTATTCATCCAGTCGGCGAACGCGTGTCCCGCCTCGTGGGTGACTACCTCCACGTCATGCTGCGTGCCGTTGAAATTCGCGAAGATGAATGGTACCGCGTAGTCGGGGAGATCCGTGCAGTAGCCGCCACTGGCTTTCCCCTTCGTGGAGCGCACATCCAGCAGTTCCATGTCCAGCATGGTGGAGAAAAAGGTTCCAGTTTCCTCTGACAATTCCCGGTAGAATTTTCTGCCCTGCGCGAGAATCTCATCCGGCGTGCCGATGGGTTTGGGATTGCCGGAGCGGAATTCCAGCTGGTTGTCAGAGAAAGTGAGCGGATAGGAGAGTCCCAGCCGTTTGGCCTGGGCTTTTTTCAAGTCGTCGGCCACCGGCACCAGGTAGTCCCGCACAGCGCCGCGGAAGCGTTCCACGTCCTCTTTGGTATAGCAGTTGCGCTTCATCCGGTAATATCCCAGCTCTGTGAAGCCGTCGTAACCTAATTTGCGCCCCATCGCGTCCCGTACCTTTACCAACTCGTCAAAGAGCCGGTCCATTTCGGATTGATTGTCCTTATACCACTGTCCCTCTGCCTTCCAGGCAGCCAGACGCCGCTCATCGTCCGGGTCATTCTTGTAAGGGGTGATCTGGGAAATGGTATAGACATTGCCCTCAAAGGGAATCTGAGCGGAGGCCAGCAATTTCTCATATTCATGTTTGAGATCATTTTCCCTGCGCAGATCCGGGATGATCTCCGGGGAAAAGGTCTTCAGCGCGATTTCTTTATTCAAAAACATCACGTTGCCGTACTCCCGCTCAAAATCAGAGCGAAACGGAGAGGACAGAAGGATTTGATTCCACTCCTGTTCATAGGGTTCCAGCAGCGGCATCGCCTGGTTGAAAAAGAGGGTTTCCTCATTATAGAAGGGATCCCGCGTGTCAATGGTGTGGCGAATATGAGCCAGGTTTCGCTGGGTGGTCAGGTGTTTCATCAGACTTTCCCGTCTCAGAAAAACGGCATTCGCCTCCTCATAATTTTTGGCACCCTTTAAATCCTGATTGAGAGACTGGAAGTCCTCTTTTACCTGTTCCACATCAGGACGGGTGTAAGGCATTTCTGAAAATTTCATCTTGTTCTTCTCCTTTCCTTTTGAATATCGTTTGTCAGTTCCAGGCAGTAACCATAAAAGAATGATTTTGAGGGCATGCGCTATCCTTCGATCTTCTTACCGCATTTCATAAATGCAGGGCGAAAAACGGGAGAGAAGCGCACCATACATATGCCTCGACTTCCTTTATTATAGACGTAAGAATTTCATGGTCAAGGAGGATTCCGCGGATGGTGGTTTCCTCTGATGGATGGGAATTCTCTTTGCTGGGTGGAACGTTTCCTTGACGAAAAATCCAAGGAAGGTAGAGCATTTCTTTGGTGAAAGATCCAATAAAGATAGAGCATTCCCTTGATGAAAGATCCAATAAAGATAGAGTATTCCCTTGATGAAAATCCAAGAAAAAAATTCCCCTGAAAATTAAGAATTTCTTGATTTTACACGACATTTTACCAAATAATTTCATTATTTTTTTACGATATTGAATTTCACAGAAACTTTACTGAATCTTTGTGAAATGGTTGACACATGAGGCAGGTAAGGCTATATTGAACGAAGATTTCTGAGGAAACCTAATCATTGAGAGGAGGAATGAAACAATGAAAAAATGGTTCATGCTTTTGGCAGCTTTGTGTCTGTCCATTGCTCTTGTCGCCTGTGGAGGAAACGGGGACGAGACGACCGCTCCGCCGGATGGAGAGAGCCAGACGGAAGCCCAGGGTGAGAATGAGACCCAGGCGGAGGCTACTACGGAGGCATCCTCTGGCGTGGATCAGACCACTTTCGAGGAATTGCTGGAAGCTGGAAAGAAAAATGGCAACAAGCTCACAATCTATACCACCCATTCTGTGATCGAGAGTGCCGCCCAGGCGTTCAAGAATAAATTCGGTGTGGATGTGGAGATCTCTGCCACCCAGATCGGTGACAATGATCAGATCACACAGGTTGCCACCGAGGTGTCCAGCGGTGCGGAAGGCGCGGATATCATCTTCATTCAGGATGGCGCCCGGGTGCTGACCGACCTGGTAGAAGAGGGCTATGTCTACAATTGGTACAATCAAGAGATCCTGGATGCGGTCGGCGAGAACGCGGAGCCTTTGCTGGTATGGGATTACTGCAATAAAGTCTTCATTTACAACAGCGAGAATGTGGCGGAGTCTGATATATCCAATATCTGGTATGTCACTGATCCCAAGTACAACGGCGTTGTGAAGATGAAAGATCCGTTCATGGAAGGTGTCAACATGGACTTCCTGACCAATATCACTTCCGATGAGAATGCGGCGAAGCTGGCAGATGCCTACAAGGAATATTACGGACAAGATATCGTGCTGGATCCGGACTGCCCCAATGCCGGGTATCAGTGGATCAAGATGATGTACAATAACGGCCTTGTCCTTGGCTCTTCTGACGGCGATATCGCCCAGGAAATCGGCGCGGAGGGACTGAATCAGCCCTGGACCGCTTTGATCACCCTGAACAAATACGTGAAGAACCTGGACGCGGGGTATAAGCTGGGATATGCTTCCAATGTGAATCCGGTTTCCGGATTTATTTATCCGATCTATGGCCTGCAGGTACAGAATGCGGACAACCCGGAACTGGCGAAGGCATTCCTCTGCTGGATGTTCACAGAAGAGGGCTGGTTCGGTGATGGAACGACCACACTGGATGACGGCTCTGTCTACGTGGGAATGACTGGACGCCAGGGCGACTACAGCGGAAATGAGAGCATTGCCGTTGCAGAAGGCGACAAGCCGGTGTCTGAGTGGAAGCAGCTCCTGATTGTGGAGGATCCTCAGTATGCGGCGGAGCATCGCGCGGATGTGGAGGACTTCTTGAATTCAATTAAGTAAAGGAACTTTCATTTTCAGGGAAAGAGCTGTGGTGGGATACTGCAGCTCTTTCTTTTCGAAAGGAAATATTTTTTCCAGTCTGCGATTTTTTGTATAGAGAAGACGGGAGGGCTGCCTTTTTTGGCAGTTGATCCAGAGAGGGTAATTTCAATGAAACGAATCTGGAACCGGCTGAAGACATTTTTCAGTAAGCCGTATAATGTTCTTCTGGTGATCTTTGTGGTGGTCCTGACTTATCTGGTAGTATTTCCACTTTTTTCCATTGTGAAAGATACGTTCATCGTTCACCCGTCGGAGAAATCCAGAGTCCATCAGGCAGTGGGGACATTCACCACCTACCATTGGAATCGGCTGTTC
>CAZROZ010000064.1:0-8876 GCA_964601745.1 uncultured Lachnospiraceae bacterium
CTTTACCGCGGTCATCTTGATGAACCAGGACTCCCTGGCATAATAGATGAGAGGGGTATCGCAGCGCCAGCAATGGGGATACTCGTGTTCAAATTTCGGGGCGGCGAACAGCTTTTTCTCCTTATCCAGGTCCTGCAGAATCAGCGGGTCTGCCTTTTTCACAAAAATCCCCGCATAGGGCGTATTCTCCGTCATATTGCCTTTGGCATCTACAAACTGGACGGTGGGCAGATCATAAATCCTGCCGATCCGGTTGTCATCCTCACCGAAGGCCGGGGCGATGTGGACGATGCCAGTGCCGTCACTCATAGAGACGTAATCGTCACAGACCACATAATGTCCCTTTTTGTGCAGCCGCTCCACTTCCGCTCCGGTACAGGCAAAAAGCGGCTCATATTCCCGGTATTCCAGTTCCTTTCCGGGCATCTCTTCCAGGATCTCATAGGCCGGTGTCTCCCCTTCTGCGAGGCTTCCCAGCACCTGGTCCAGCAACGGCTTCGCCAGATAATAGACATAGCCGTCCGCCGCGTTCACTTTGCAATAAGTCTCTGCCGCGTTCACGCACAGTGCCGTATTGGAGGGCAGTGTCCACGGGGTGGTGGTCCATGCCAGGTAATAGGCGTCCTCCCCCTTCGCGCGGAAGCGGACAATGGCAGAGCGCTCTTTCACCGTCTTATATCCCTGGGCCACCTCCTGGGCAGAGAGAGGCGTCCCACACCGGGGACAATAAGGCACGATTTTATACCCTTTATAGAGCAGTCCCCTCTCCCAAATTTCCTTTAATGCCCACCATTCCGACTCAATATAATCGTCGTCATAGGTGACGTAGGGGTGTTCCATGTCCGCCCAGAATCCCACGGTGTTGGAAAAATCCTCCCACATCTCCTTATACTGCCAGACGCTCTTTTTGCACTCTTTGATGAACGGCTCAATCCCGTATTCTTCAATCTGATCTTTGCCGTTTAGTCCCAATTTCCGCTCCACTTCCAGCTCCACCGGCAGACCATGGGTGTCCCAGCCTGCTTTTCTGGGGACTTTGTAACCTTTCATGGTCCGATACCGGGGAATCATGTCCTTGATGACCCGGGTCAGCACATGTCCGATATGCGGTTTGCCGTTGGCAGTGGGCGGACCGTCGTAGAAGGTATATGTCTCGCCGTCCTCCCGCAGCGCGATGCTCTTGCGGAAAATATCATGTTCCCGCCAGAATGCCTCGACTTCTTTTTCCCTTTCCACAAAACGCAGATCGGTGGGTACTTTCTGATACATAAAACGCTCCTCCTTCTTTTGCGGACTACTGTAATGGAAAAGGCCCCCTTCCTAAACAGGAAAGGAGCCTGAAACCACCTATTTAGCTGCACACGTTCATGCGCGCTTCTGATAACGGGGAAACCCGGCGAGGCCTACTTCCGCATTCGACCCGCAGCTCCGGAGTGATCTTCAGAACATGCCCTCCGCACCGGGCTCCCACCGTCCCCGACTCGCTGCCGCGCAGAGAAAATAGAAAATGACGTTGATTCCGTCGTTCCCCACTGCACAATTCTTACTGTCTCCATCTATGCTTTTAGCGTTCCCATCTTAGTATAGTTACCTTGAAAAGTCAACCGGGAAACTTTTCTTTTCAGATCCAGGAAAGTATGCTATACTTGCGAAAAATAACCGGAATTTGAAAACCATCCACCCAGAAAATAATGCAATCTTGAGACTTTTTTAGGGAGTACATGAAATGAGTATCAACAGTGAAAATCTCACCCTGCTGACAGACTTTTACGAGCTCACCATGATGCAGGGCTATTTTAAGACCCAGAATAACCAGGTCGTTGTCTTCGACATGTTTTACCGGAATAATCCATCCGGCAGCGGCTACGCCATCTGCGCCGGGCTGGATCAGGTCATCGATTATATCAAAAATCTTCACTTCGATTACGATGACATTTCCTATCTGCGGAGTCTTCACATTTTTGGCGAGGACTTCCTGGATTATCTGGCGGGATTTCATTTCACCGGCAGTATCTACGCGGTGCCGGAGGGAACGGTGGTTTTCCCCATGGAACCCCTGGTGAAAGTAGTCGCTCCCATCATGCAGGCACAATTGGTCGAAACTGCGATTCTGACCATCGTCAATCACCAGTGCCTGATCGCCACGAAGGCCTCCCGGGTCTGCTATGCGGCCCAGGGAGACGGTGTGATGGAATTCGGACTGCGGCGGGCACAGGGACCGGACGCCGGCAATTACGGTGCCAGAGCCGCAGTGATCGGGGGTTGCATCGGGACCTCCAATGTGCTGGCAGCCAAAGAATTCGGCATGCCTGCTCTGGGGACACACGCCCACAGCTGGATTATGAGTTTCGATGACGAGCTCACCGCTTTCCGGACCTATGCGAAGCTCTATCCGGACAATGTCACACTGCTGGTCGATACCTACGACACCCTGCACTCGGGGATTCCCCACGCCATCCAGGTGTTCCGGGAAATGAGAGAGGCAGGCTTCCCCTTGAAACGCTATGGAATCCGCCTCGACAGCGGCGACCTGGCCTACCTGTCTAAGCAGGCAAAAAAGATGCTGGACAGTGCCGGATTCTCCGATGCGTCTATCTGTGCCTCCAGCGATCTGGACGAATATCTGATTGATTCCTTGAAAACTCAACATGCAGCCATCAATTCCTGGGGCGTGGGCACCAATCTGATCACCTCCGCCGACTGTCCCTCCTTTGGCGGCGTGTACAAGCTCGCCGCTGTGGAAAAGGATGGAGATTTCATTCCGAAAATCAAGCTCTCGGAGAACAATGTCAAAATCACAAATCCTGGCAACAAGACCATTTACAGACTCTATGACAAAGAGACCGGGAAACTAAAGGCTGACCTAATCGCCTTGGTGGGTGAGACCTACGATCCCTCCCAGGAACTGCTGCTTTTTGATCCCATCTCCACCTGGAAGAAGACAAAGCTTCCCCCGAACTCCTATCAGGTACGGGAGCTGCTAATCCCCGTCTTTCTCAATGGACAATGTGTCTATGAGTCCCCGTCTGTGATGGAAATCCGCGCTATCTGTGAGCGGGAGCTCTCCACCTTGTGGGATGAGACCAGACGTTTGGTCAATCCCCAGGAAGTACATGTGGATCTCTCCACTCCCCTTTGGACTATGAAACATAATTTGCTGCAGGAAATGAGGTGAGTCTTTGTGAAAACATTTCTGTTCATTTTATTCCTACTGGTTTTCTCGATTATCAGCCTGCCTCTCTATCCGGTGATGGCGCTGCTGAAAAAAAAGGATGAGCGGCTGCAGGCGAGAGCGGCGCAAAATATCGTGTGCTTCGCGCTTCGAATTCTGCTTTTCATCTCCGGGGCGAAAATCACCGTCAAAGGGAGAGAGCGAATTCCCCGGCAGGCCGTCCTTTTTGTCAGCAATCACAGAAGTTATTTTGATATCATCATTCAATATGTCTATACGCCTCACCTGACAGGTTTCGTCGCGAAAAAGGAATTAGCCAAAGTCCCTTGTATCAGTCACTGGATGCGGCTGATGCACTGCCTCTTCCTGGACAGGGAGAATATCCGGGAGGGCATGAAGACCATCCTGCAGGCCATTGATTACTTAAAAGACGGATATTCCATTCAGATCGCCCCGGAAGGGACCCGCAATCACGGTGAGGATATGCTTCCCTTTAAAGAGGGCAGTTTCAAGATTGCGGAAAAAGCCGGCGCTCCCATTGTCCCGGTGGCGATCAACAATGCGGATGCCATTTTTGAGAAACACATCCCCTGGGTGAGGAAGGCCCATGTGATTATGGAATACGGAGAACCCATCGAGACGGCCAATCTCTCGCGGGAGGAGAAGAAAGCGCTGCCTGGAAAGACCCGGGAGATCATCCGGGAAATGCTGGAGCGAAATGGAAAAGAAATCTGACCGGTGGATTTTTCCCTGAAAAAGGCAGTCTTTCTTTTTTCAAAGAGAAATGCTATAGTAACCGGAGGCTGCACTTTATCACGCACAGAAGCTGCAGAACATGTCCAATACGGTTTCGTTTGCATTTGATATCCCGCTGACAATGCATTTGAGATCCCGCTGGCTAGAAAAGTTGCAATCCGGAAAAACGTCCGAAAAGTAATAGAAAGGAAATTACCGCTATGCGTCCCTGGCTGATTGTTTTACTTGTTGTTCTGGCTGTCATCATCATCGGCCTTGTCGTCCTCTATTTTGTCGGCAGAAAAATGGAGAAGAAGCAGGAGGAGAACGAGGCGAAGCTGCAGGTCGGCAAACAGACCGTCTCCATGCTGGTCATCGATAAAAAGATGATGCGCATCAAAGATTCCGGCGTGCCGCAGATCGTCATTGATCAGACGCCCAAATACCTGCGCCGTTCCAAAGTTCCCATCGTAAAGGCAAAAGTCGGGCCGAAGATCATGACGCTCATCTGTGATGAGAAAATATTTGATCTGGTTCCCGTGAAAAAGGAAGTCAAGGCTGTCATCAACGGCATGTACATGATGGATGTCAAGGGACTGCGGGGCGCGGTGGCGGAAAAGCCGGCGAAGCCTACCTTCCGGCAAAAATTAGCCAAGAAGATGAGAGAGCTAAAAGGATGACTTTTTCGAAAGATACTGCTATAGTTAATGACATTAAGCATCTCACTTTGGACTATACAGTGGTTTTTTAATGTTGAATTCATTGAAAATCAAAACGAACTTCATTATGTCGTTAACTATAATTCCCGCAATGACATTGGCTGGTGCACCCGTGACATAAATAAAATGGAAAGGACACGAAAAGGAAACCTTCATGCGCCACAAACGGGGTGCCACCATAAAGGAAAGCCGGAGAGAAAAGCGCTGCTTTTGCAGTCTCTTCTTTCCGGCTTGTCTTTTTGTACTTAAATCTTTGTACAGCGTATCTTTGTACAGCGAAGTTGGTCCGCCACTGCACGCTCCTCTTTGCGTCACAGCAAATTACAGCACGTTTAAAATCGCATCCAGCAGCAAATTGTGATTGTACAATGCCGACAGCAGTGGACTCTCCTCCACCTGTGCCAGCAGCATCTGGCCGGTATCCGTGGCGGCGAAGGCCATCAACAGCAATGCTAATAGCCAGAGCAGCAAAACGCCGTTCACCAATCCCAAAAGCAGTCCCGCTGCCCGATTCATCTGCCGAATAATCGGAAGACGACCGATCACATTAAGACCCGCGGCGATCAACATCATTACGATGCGGCAGACCAAAAAGACAACCGCGAACACGCCCGCCCGCAACAACATCTGTACAATGCGCAACATTAGATATTCCCGGAAAGTCTCCACCCCTAATTTGACATACGCCTCCAAATTGTTAGACTCCAAAAGGGAATTCTTAATCACCTCCGGCAGAGGTAATTTCTGAATGGCGGCTGCTTGATCGGATCGATCCGGGTCTTCTTCCTTCATCTCATCGGGGAAAATCTTCTCCTCGATCAGGGTCTGCACTTTCTGTGTCACTTTCGGATTGTGCACCAGCAAATCCGCGCCCACCGGAGCAATGACCACCGCCGCCAGCAGAGAAATCACCACGCTGATCAGACCCACCGCTGACTTGATCAAACCCCGCCGGTGGCCGACATACGCGCAGAGCAGCAAGACCGCAATGGCCACAATTGTAAGAAAATTCATGTCCTTCTCCGTTCTTTTCACTCCTGACTGCGGGTGAGGGAAATCTCCTGCAGCTCTGTCTCATGAATCAGCAAATATCTCCCCCGCTCTCCGGTCCCAAGCAGATAAGCCACCGGTTGAGGGAAGGTATAAGAAAAAAACGCATGCCCGTCTGTATCCCACATCTGGCAGGCAAGTCCTGTATAAAGAATCAGGTCTCTACCGTCAAAGAAAATCCGCTCATATTCAAATTCCGTGGCCTCATCCATGACCGGCTTGCTGTCACTGGCACGATAGAGTCGAATGCGGACCCCCTGTTCCTCTTCCGTGATCAGGCCCACCCAATCATTTCCCGCGAATGCATTGCGGATCGGTTCCTCCAATGTCACCGTATAACTTTCTTTCGGGATCTGCGCCCCCTGGAATATGGTAAATCCATGCTCCGTCAGCACGCAGGCGGTCTCATTTGACAGAAAAACGATCTTTGTGATCAATTCCTCCCCATATTCCTTCCCGCTGACGATATGATCCACCACGTTCTTTCCGTATTCATCAAAATTGTAAAAAGTCAACCTGCTCTCAATCTGGCCATTGCTCACATTCACAAAATTAGTGGCCAATTTCTTTCCGTCTGGAGAGACGGCGATATTCACCGGAAATCCGTCCGAAGATACATTGGTGGGCACATCATAAACCAACGGATTGGTAGAACTATACGGGTCATACAGGCAGATCTCGTTGGAATCATTTTCCTCCATCAGCACCGCCACCACTCCCTGAGAAGCAACCGCAGCCTGCAGAATCGGATTCAGCGTGGTCACCTGGGTGCCGGAATCACTGCCATTATAGACATATAAATTAGTCCCTCCGATATCCGCAACCACCGCATAATTCCCACAGACATCCAAGGCAGGTTCATTCATCTCATAGCTACCGTTCCACAACACTGTGCCGTCCGGTTTCAATGCGCTGGCTCCGTCCTGGCTGTAACGAATGATATTGTCCCCATACGGCGCGTAGCGGACTGACGCACCATCCGTCCGTTCCATGGAGGCAATCACCTCGTAGCCGGTATAGGACCCGCCGCCCCGATTTGACAGCCATGCCGCTCCCAGCGTCACAACAGCCAGCACGACCGCGGCCGCTATCAGTATCTTCGTCTTTTTCTTCATCAGGTCTTCTCCCTGCTCTCCCGCGCATGTCAGTGTCTTACCGCCAGCGACATCATTCTCATCGTTCTGATTTAAAATAGGTCTTGTGTTCTAATCCTGTTTTATTCCCGATTCATTCCTGAATATGTATTTTTGGTTAGCTGTTTCTTTCCCCTACAATCCCCAGATCTCCTCCGCATACTGGCTGATTGTTCTGTCACTGGAAAAAATGCCCGCGCTGATCATGTTGCTGTATGCTTTTTGAGAAAAGGCTTTCTTATGCTCCCCGTAATCGCGATTGACTTCCAGCTTCTTCTCTACATATGGAAGAAAATCCAGCAGCAAATAATAGGCATCTGGCCGGTGATAGGAGGCCCCTTCCAAAAGCGAATCATACAGTTCCTGGAACATCCCCGTCCCGCCATCTTCTACCGTCCCGTCAATCAGAGTATCCACCACTCGCCTGATCCGGGGCTCCTTCTCATAGAGTGCTTTGGGATCATAGGTGTCCTTGATCTGCGCCAAATCCTCAACTCTGGCACCGAAAATATAATTATTCTGCTCCCCCGCCTGTTCGACGATCTCAATATTTGCCCCATCATAAGTGCCCAGTGTCACAGCCCCGTTCAGCATCAATTTCATATTGCTGGTCCCTGACGCCTCTGTGCCTGCAGTGGAAATCTGTTCGGAGACATCCGCCGCCGGAATAATCTTTTCCGCGTAGGACACATTATAATTCGTGACAAAAACCACCTGCAGCAGATCGCGGACCTCCTCATCCCCGTCGATCAGTTTCGCGACTTCATTGATGTATTTGATAATGGCTTTCGCCCGGCGATAGCCCGGAGCCGCCTTTGCCCCGAACAAGAACAGTGTGGGCGTGAAATTCTTGATCCGTCCCTCTTTTATTCCAAAATAAATATCTAGAATAGAAAACGCATTCAGCAGCTGCCTTTTGTACTCGTGCAGCCGTTTAATCTGCACATCAAAGAGAAAATCCGGGGAGATCCCAATTCCTTCCCGCTTCTGGATATAGTCTGCCAGCTGCTCTTTCTTTTTCCGCTTGACACTGTCAAATTCTTTCAGCACATCGTCGTGCTGGGCATAAGAGGAAAGCCGCTTCAATTCTGTCAGATCAGTGAGCCATCCAGTGCCAATATGCCGCGTGATAAAATCCGCCAGCTCCGGATTGCAAAGTCCCAGCCATCTGCGCTGGGTGATGCCGTTGGTCTTATTCTGAAACCGCTCCGGATAGAGGTGGTACCAGTCCTTTAACTCGTCTTTCTTCAGGATCTCTGTGTGAATCTGCGCCACTCCATTGGTACAGTGTGTGGCGTAAACCGCCAGATTCGCCATGTGAATCATAGCGCCCTGCTTGATCCAAAGCCCCCGCTGCTGCTCCTCGGTCAAATCCGTCTCCGCCAGTTCTTTCTGCAACTGTCTCTGCATGCGGAGCAAGACAGGCATGATCTGCGGCGCCACCGTCTTTACCGTGGCCTGATTCCAGACCTCAAGTGCCTCCGCCATGACGGTGTGATTGGTATAGGAAAAAACTCTCTTCGTCAGGTCAAAGGCCTCCTCAAAGGTCATTCCCTCCTCGGTGAGCAGGATCCTCATAAATTCCAAAATAGCGATGACCGGATGAGTGTCATTCAGCTGGATGGCATACTTCTCATCGAAGTCACGGAAATCTCTTCCAGTCGCCCGATACTTCCTCACCAGATCTTGAATGGTAGCACTGGCAAAGAAATATTGCTGTTTGAGCCGCAGTATCTTCCCCTTTGACGTGCTGTCACTGGGATATAAAATCATGGAAATGATTTCCGCCTCATTCTTGTCCTTCATGGCGCGGAGAAAGTCCTCCTTATTGAATGCCTCCATGTCCAGCGGCTCCAACGGCTCGGCCTGCCAAAGCCGGAGCGTATTGATCCACTTTCCACCATACCCCACTATCGGCATATCATAGGGAACCGCATAGACAGAGTGAAAGGCAAAATCCACCCGCACTTTCTCCTCTTCCCGGCGAATGGACCAGGGATCCGTCTCACTCCCCCAGTCATCTAACGTCTCCACCTGAAATCCATCTTTAAATTCCTGGGCAAAACG
>CAZROZ010000065.1:0-8760 GCA_964601745.1 uncultured Lachnospiraceae bacterium
TTCCCCGTAAAAGACACCGCTGGCTCCATAGCAGGACAGACCTGCCAGCACCAGCGCCTGCCACTCCTCCTCAATCTGTTCAGCCATGAGCTGCAGAGATAAGGCAGAGATCAGAGCGGAAAAACTCTGCAGGTAAGGCAGCCGTTTCCCCTCCTCGATTTCTTCATGCCAAAATTCAGGAGACAGGCTGACCACCTTCACCGGAAGGGTGCGCAAAAGAGAAAGGGAACCGTACTGGGCGCCAAAATGAGCCAGTGACAACTGCAGTCCCCGCTTCGCCCAGATCTTGAGTCGCTCTCCCATCCCGGCAGAATCCTGCATTACCAATTTTTCATCTACCTCGAAGACAAAGCATTCTTTGGGCAGGCTGTAGGAAGCAATCATGGTCAAGACTTTATCTAAAAAAGCATTCTCCCGCAGCGGCTTCTTATACAGCGGCAAAAAGATCGGAAGCAGGTTGCCCGCTGCTTTTTCCTTTTGCTTCATCTGGAAAACCTGCTCCAGCATCCACTCGCTGATGGGCAGAGAAAGTCCCGTGGATTCAGCCAGGGGAAGCACCACAGAAAAGTCCAGCAGTCCTTCTTCCGGGTGATCCCACCAGAGGGAGATGCGGCTTCCCACCTTTTCTCTGGTAGCGGGATCCATCACAGGCTCCCGCCATAACTCCAGCTGCTTTTCTGAAATGGCAGTGCGCAGCTTTGCCTGCTGTTCCATCGTACTGGTGGACTGCTCTTCCAGTTCCGCGGAATAATAGCAGTAAGTATCTTTCCCCTCCCGTTTTGCCTGCTGCATCGCCAGATCCGCGTTGCGCAGCAATGTTCTGGTGTTGATCCCGTCCCGGGGTGCGAAACAGATCCCCATGCTGAGGGTCATCTCGAATTCCCTTCCTGCCAGCAGGAAAGGATAATGCATCGCGGTCTGGATCTGCTGAATCCTTCTCTCGTACTCGTCAATCTCCGTCACGTTCTGAGTCACCATGATGAAATCATCTCCCTCAGAACGGGCAAGAAAATCGTCCTCACCCAGAACCTGCATCAACCGGTGCGCCACATCCAGCAGCAGTTCATCCCCGTAAGTATGTCCCAATTCGTCATTGATCCGCTTGAAATCATCGATATCCATGTGGAGAATCGCCACTTTCTCCTCTTTGCGGATGGTGGCGGTCACGTTGTCCATCCACTGGGTCAGTGCCCGGTGACTCTGCAGACCGGTCAGTGGATCAATCGTAATTGCCTGCCGCTCCATGGCCATCCGGTCAGAGAGGGCATCCCGTTCCTTTTTCTCTCTGGAAAAAGCGACTGCCAAGCGCTTGCGCTCGCTGCCCACTTCCTGCAGCTGGGCTTTCAGCTGGTCTACCTGTTTCTTCCTGCGGCGGCGTGTCAGAAGCAAAAGGAACAGCAAGATCACGGCAAGGACCAGCAGTACGATCAAAACCAGAGTTGGAATATTGATTCTCAGCACCATTCCCATTCGTTCTCCCTCTCCTTTCCGGCACACGATAAGGCTGTCCATCTGCTCCATCACATTATAATTTTCAAACTCTCTTTCGTCAACCCGCACCAAAGGGACGCGGACTTCCCATCTCCCCATATGTGGCATCTGTCTCCTACTTGACGGAGAGTATCTCGTAATATTTGTCATTCACTGGAGTCGGAATCTGATGCTTTCTTCCCAGACGGCAAATCGTTCCGGAAAAAAGTTCCACCTCGTTTTGCCGCCCCGCCAGCACATCCTGGGCCATAGAGGGACGCATGGCGGGATTGAGGCCGTCCAGCATCGTCAGATAAGAAGCAATATCCCCATCGGACAGGGCAATCCCCTCCTTTTGCGCCACAATCATTGCCTCTCTCATCGCCTCAATCATCTCCCGGCGGTGCGGTCCTTCCCTCTGCAGATCCCCGTACGTCTCGCCATACACGGCACAGACCTGGTTGATTCCCACATTGAACATTAATTTTGCCCATTGGCGGCGCCGCATGTCATCCGCGATCTGGCAGGGAAATCCCGCCGTGTCCAGCATTTCCTTTACACGCCTGGTCTTCTCCGAGATCACGCCGCTTTGCCGATCCCCGAAGAGGAGCACGCCTGTCTGCGTGTACACCTGATGATTTCCCTCCCTGTTGGCGTCCATACCCTGTGCCACCGCGTACAGCACCTTGTCCTCGCCAAATGCCTCTTCCAAAAGTGCCTCACTGCTGATGCCGTTGATGGCGGAGAGCAGCAGCGTTTTCTCTCCCACAAAAGGCCTCGCAGTCTCGATGGCGCCCTGCAGTCCATAAAATTTTGTGGTGAAAAGGAGCAGATCCAAAGGAAAAGCCTCCTTGGGCGTGACAATGCAAAGATTCATTTTCTGTCCGTTGCAGTAAATTCCCTCCCGCAGTGTTCTCTCTTTCCGCGCCTCGTCCATCAAGACAAAAAGGGATCCCTCCGGCAGTCCCCTCTGCAGCAGATCCGCATAGAGAATCCCCACTGCGCCGAGACCAATGATTCCAATTTTCACCTCTCGTCCTCCTAAAAGTAAATGGAAAAGACGAGCGCCAGAATCAATAAGGCACCCGCCTTCTCTTCCCTGTTTTAAGGGAGAACTGTCATCCCTTACGTAGTTTTAAGGGAAAACTGTCATCCCTTACGTAGTTTCAAGGGAGAACTGTCATCCCTTACATAATCTTGCGGAACAGGGCTTTGAAATCATCCACCGTGGCCTCCTTGGGATTGCCGGGAGCACAGGCATCCGCCGCAGCAGATTGTGCCAGGAAATCCAGATCCTCTTCCTTGATCTTGTCCAATTTGGAAGGAATACCCACATCCGCGGATAGCTGTTTCACCGCGTCGATGGCGGCCTTTCGGTATGCGGGTGCGTCCATACCGGTGGTGTCCACGCCCATGGCCTCTGCCACATATTTGAATTTGTCCCCGGTGGCATCCTGGTTGAATTCCATCACGATGGGCAGCATCATGGCGCAGGCGACACCGTGGGGCGTATCATAAACCGCACCCAGCGTGTGAGCCATAGAGTGGGCGATGCCCAGGCCAACATTGGAGAATGCCATTCCGGTGACATACTGTCCCAGTGCCATACCTTCCCGTCCCTCCGGTTCTCCCGCCACCGCGCTGCGCAGATGCTTGGAAATCAATTTGATGGCTTCCAGATTCAGGCAGTCCGCCAGCTCCCAGGCCGCCTTCGTGGTATATCCCTCGATGGCATGGGTCAGCGCATCCATGCCGGTAGCAGCGGTCAGGCTCTTGGGCATGGTGGACATCATGTCCGGATCCACCACGGCGATGTTGGGGATGTCATTGGTGTCAACACAGACAAATTTCCGTTTCTTTTCCACGTCCGTGATCACGTAGTTGATCGTCACTTCCGCCGCAGTCCCTGCGGTAGTGGGCACGGCAATGGTGAATACAGTCGGATTCTTGGTGGGAGCTACCCCTTCCAGGGAGCGCACATCCGCGAATTCCGGATTGTTCACAATGATGCCGATTCCCTTGGCGGTATCCATAGAAGAACCGCCGCCCACCGCGATCATGTAATCCGCACCGGATTCCTGATATGCCTTCACACCATTCTGCACGTTCTCAATGGTGGGATTCGGCTTGATATCAGAGTAGATGGAATACGCCATCCCCGCCTCATCCAGCAGATCCGTGATCTTTTTGGTCACACCGAAACGAACCAGATCCGGATCAGAGGCAATGAATGCTTTCTGGAACCCTTTTGCGGAAATGATGCCGGGGATCTCATTGATAGCGCCTTTTCCGTGATAAGAGATCCCGTTCAGTACGAAACGATTGACAGCCATAATAAATCTACCTCCTTACATTGTGGGGTCCCGCCCCGAATATGCGTTCATTATACACATTCTGCCATTTTTTGAAAAGATGGAAAATACACGAGGGAGAGGTGCCGCCTGGCGTGTTCGCCCGCTTGCGCCTCTTTAAGAAAATTTTACTTTACCGGGTCTTAAAAACCTGCTATACTCCGATTCGCAGTAACTTCCCTTCATGGGAAAGGAGTCAAATTGGTCGTTCAAACCACCAGTGCCGCCCTCCGCGGGATGGAGATCACCTTTGTGGAGGTGCAGGCCGATTTTTCCGACGGTCTCCCTGTATTTGACATGGTGGGACTACTCAATTCTGAGGTCAAAGAGGCCCGGGAGCGGGTCCGCTCTGCCCTGCGCTCGGCCGGCTACAGACTGCCGCCGAAGCGGATCACCGTCAATCTCTCCCCTGCTGATCTGCGCAAGGAAGGGGCTGCCTTCGACCTCGCCATTGCCATTGCACTGTTAAAAGGCATTTCTGTTTTACCTCCCGACTGCAGTGACAGCTGCATCATGCTGGGAGAACTGCGCCTTGATGGCCTGCTCTCCCCCGTGACCGGTTCTCTTCCGGCAGCGCTTGCCGCCCAGAAGGCCGGTTACCACACATTTCTTTTACCTGCCCAGAATGTCCCCGAATGTGCTCCCTTTGTGAGTGGTCTGCGCCTGATCGGACTACATTCTCTGCAGGACGCGGTCTCCTATCTGAAAGACGGCTTGATCCCGGAATTAGGAGAACCGGAATTCACCCTGGCAAAGCCTGCCCCTCCCTCGATCCCGGACTTCTTTTCCCTATCGGGACAGGAGGTGGGAAAACGCGCCGCGCTGTTGTCTGCCGCGGGGGAACACCACCTGCTGCTCTGCGGGCCGCCCGGAGTGGGAAAAAGTCTCTTAGCCCGGTGTATTCCCGGCATTCTCCCGCCCTTAGATGAAAAAGAGCGTCTCTTTCACGCGGAATTGTCCAGCTTAAGAGGGCAGACTGACGATGGACTTCCCCCGTTTCGCGCCCCGGCTTCCACCGTGACAGAGCGAGCTCTCATCGGCGGCGGACCAAAGGGTCTGCCCGGGGAGGTCACCTATGCCCACGGCGGCATTTTATTTCTGGATGAATTGCCTGCCTTCTCCTCCAGGATCATCACCGCCCTTCGCAGGCCCATGGAAGAAAGGCAAGTCACACTTCTCACCCGGGACGGCAACATCTGTTATCCGGCAGACTTCCTGTTAGTCGCCACCATGAATCCCGGTCCCTGTGGGTATTATCCGGATCGGCAGCGCTGCAACTGCACGCCGGACCAGATCCATCGCTATCGCCGCCGTCTGGACGGACCTTTGCTGGATCGACTGGATCTGTATCTGGAGATGAGGAAACCGAAATTTCCACAGCTTGAGGATCCCTCTGCTCTCACCACAGGACAGCTGCGGGACATGGCATCCGCTGCCAGGGAACGTCAGCGCTATCGCTATCGGAAAGAATCCTTCTCCACAAACGGGCAGCTTCCCGGAGAAAAAATAGCGGAATATTGTCCGCTCATGACAGCAGAGAAGAAGCAGATGATGCATTATTATGAGAAATACCAACTTTCCGCCAGGGGATACCACAAAGTCCTCCGGGTTGCCCGTACCATCGCGGACCTGGAGGAGGCAGAGCAGATCACTTCGGATCATCTGCGGGAAGCGGTTTATTATCGGGGCATGGACCGGATGCAGGAGGTGGATTACATATGCTGAGTGAAAGAGAAGCATGGTACTGGTTGGCATGTCAAAATGGGATCGGAGCAGTGACCGCGAAAAAACTGCTCTCCGTCTATGAATCTCCTCTGGCCATCTATCAGGAGAATCCAAAAGTCTGGGAGGAGACATCCTCTCTTCGCGCTGAGGCAAGGGAAGCCCTGCTCTCTCCCCGGGATGAGGAGCGGATCCACCGAAATTACGACGCTCTCTATCGGGAGAGGATCGGATTTGTGACTTTGGAGGAAGAGGCCTATCCCCGCCGGCTCAAAAATCTGTATGACCCGCCGGTGGGACTCTTCTATAAAGGAAATCTTCCGAATGCAGCGCAGCCCTCTCTGGCCATTGTCGGTGCCAGAAACTGCTCGTCCTACGGCAGAGAAACCGCGATCTCTTTTGCCAAAGCGGCCGCACTGGCGGGAGTCTGCATCATCAGCGGGCTGGCTAGAGGAGTGGACGGCGCCGCTCACAAAGGAGCACTGGAGGCAGACGGCGTCACGTTCGGCGTCCTGGGTTGCGGCGTGGATGTCTGCTATCCCGCCCAAAATCTGTCTCTCTATGAACAGATGCAGGACAAGGGAGGCGTTCTCTCCGAACTTCCACCTGGGAGTGCCCCGCTGGCGCGAAATTTCCCCATGCGCAACCGCCTGATCAGCGGACTCAGTGACGGTATACTGGTAGTGGAGGCCAGGGAGAGAAGTGGATCTCTCATCACCATTGATCAAGGTTTGGAGCAGGGGAAAGACATCTTTGCCATTCCCGGCAGAATCACAGACCCGCTCAGTGCCGGGTGCAACCGGGTAATCGGACAGGGCGCCGTTCCTGTTATGTCTCCTGCGGACCTGTTGACCAAACTGGGAAATGGACAGCAGCTTTCCCTTCCATTGGAGACATTAAAGTCAGAAAATTTAAGCGGAGACTCGGCTATTGACAATGGAAGTCTGACAATAATGGATAATCGTGTGGACAAATTCCCGCTTGATTCCCCTCTGAAAAAGGTGTATGATTGCTTGAGTTTTGTGCCAAAAACCATCCAGGAACTGGTCACGGAGGCGAATTTTCCCCCAAATCAGGTCATCTGTCAGCTGGAACAATTGGAAGAAACCGGATTCTGCCGGGAGGAGACAAGAGGCTGCTATGTGCGGGCCAGATTGTGACTCGTAAGCCGCCGGCAGAGCGAAGGGTAGCAGCAAAAGCAAAAGTGAAACGAAACGGGCAGGGTCAGATAATTGCTCTGTCCGTTATTAAATGGTAATGAGGAAGGCAGGAGAAAAGATACCGATGGCAAAGTATCTCGTAATCGTAGAATCGCCCGCGAAGGCAAAAACCATTCAGAAATTTCTCGGCTCCAATTACACCGTAATGGCATCCAACGGACATGTCCGCGACTTGCCTAAAAGTCAGATGGGAATCGATATTGATAACGATTTTGCCTTGAAATACATCACGATACGTGGAAAGGGAGAATTGCTGAAGAAGCTTCGCCGGGAAGTAAAAAAAGCGACGAAAGTCTATCTGGCAACGGATCCTGACCGGGAAGGGGAGGCCATCTCCTGGCATCTGGCGACGGTGCTGCATCTGGATCAGACGGCAAAAAACCGGGTGACTTTTCAAGAGATTACGAAGAATGCCATCCGGACTTCCATCAAGCACCCCCGCACCATCGATCAGAATCTGGTGGACGCCCAGCAAGCCAGGCGCGTTCTGGACCGTCTCGTGGGATATTCCATCAGCCCCATTCTCTGGACCAAGATCAAACGAGGTCTTTCCGCCGGGAGAGTCCAGTCCGCGGCACTGCGGATTATCTGTCAAAGGGAGGAGGAAATCAATGCCTTCCTGCCCCAGGAATACTGGACGATAGACGGCACTTTTCTCGTGCCCGGTGAGAAAAAGCCGCTCCTCGCCCACTACGCCGGACGTGGAGACGAAAAACAGGAATGCACTTCCCAGGCAGAGGCAGAGGAGATTCTCTCTGCCCTCCGGGAATGTTCCTTCACCGTGAGAGAGACGAAAAAGAGCGAACGCACCAAGCAACCGCCTCTCCCTTTTACTACCAGCACCCTCCAGCAGGAGGCATCCAAGTATCTGAATTTTGCCACACAAAAGACGATGCGTCTGGCACAGCAGCTCTATGAGGGCGTGGACGTAAAAGGTTATGGCACCGTGGGACTGATTACTTATCTGCGCACGGACTCCACGCGCATCTCTGAGGAGGCGGACACTGCCGCCAAGGCTTATATCGCGGAGCAGTACGGGGATTCCTATGTGGGCGGCTCCTCCGCAAAATCCGGCGCTGCTGCTGGTCGGATTCAGGATGCCCACGAGGCCATTCGGCCCACCATGCTCACCATCACCCCGGTTGTAGCGAAGGAATCTCTGCCCAGAGATCTATTCCGACTCTACCAGTTGATCTACCAGCGTTTTCTGGCCAGTCGCATGAGTCAGGCGGTTTATGAGGTCACCTCTGTGAAATTGGAGGGCGGGCCTTATCGTTTCACCGCTGCCTCCTCCCGCCGGATCTTCGCCGGGTATCAGACTGTCTACAGTCTGGAAGAGGAAAAAGAAAAGGAACCTGCACTCTCTTCTTCTATCAAGGAGGGAACGCCGCTTTCCCTGCAGAGTCTGGATCCCAAGCAGCACTTTACCCAGCCGCCGGCGCATTTCACGGAGGCTTCTCTCGTCAAAACGCTGGAGGAATTGGGCATCGGCCGCCCCAGCACATACGCTCCCACCATCACGACTCTGCTCAGCCGCAATTATGTGTTAAAGGAAAACCGCAATCTCTACGTCACAGAATTGGGAGAAGCCGTGGATCATCTCCTGTGCCAAGGATTTCCCACACTGGTGGATGCCAATTTCACCGCCAATATGGAAGGTCTGCTGGACCGGGTGGCAGAGGGAAGCGTGAATTGGAAGACAGTGATTAAAAATTTCTATCCGGATCTCAAAGCCGCGGTGGATCAAGCGGAGGAAACACTGGAGGAAGTGACCATCGAAGATGAGGTGTCGGATGTCATCTGTGAACAGTGCGGCCGCCATATGGTGATCAAGTACGGCCGTCATGGAAAGTTCCTGGCCTGCCCTGGTTTCCCGGAATGCCGCAATACCAAGCCTTATCTGGAAAAAATCGGAGTCCCCTGTCCCTTGTGCGGCAAAGAGATCATCGTCAAAAAGACAAAAAAGGGAAGGCGCTATTATGGGTGTGAGGACAGTC
>CAZROZ010000066.1:0-7455 GCA_964601745.1 uncultured Lachnospiraceae bacterium
AATCTCTCATACCGGTTCGATCCCGGCCGCCGGCAGGAGAACTATAATCCGAACCTGTTTCATGCAAGTGGAAATGGTTCGGATTATTATTTTTATGCCACATTTTAATTCTTTAGATCTCGTTTTAATGACATAGGGGGCGAATGTCTATGTATAATCAGTTGACCAGGACGGACATTGAAAAAATGCAAAAAGAAATCGAACATCGCAAAGTGGTGGTGCGCAAAGAAGCCATTGAGGCGGTGAAGGAAGCCAGAGCCCAGGGAGATTTGAGCGAAAATTTTGAATATTACGCGGCAAAGCGGGAGAAAAATCAAAATGAGAGTCGAATCAATTACCTGGAGCGCATGATTAGAACCGCCCAGATCGTAGAGGACGATACAAAAGAGGATCAAGTGGGGATGAACACCCGGGTGGAACTTTATTTTCCGGAAGAGGACGAAGTGGAGACATATAAGCTCGTCACAACCGTGCGGGGCAATACCCTGGAACAAAAAATCAGCATTGAATCTCCTCTGGGAAAGGCAATTTTCGGAAAACGGGTGGGCGATACGGTCACAGTACAGGTTCGGGATGATTACAGCTTTCAGGTTGAGATTCGGGCAATCGATAAGTCTGAGGGAGAGGAGGAAGACGAGATCCGGAAATATTGACGATTCTGTTCCTTTACTTTGGAGCGATGCGGCGAGAGCGATTCGGCGACAAAAGGGCGGGGACGAAAAACGGGATAAAAGAGGAGGACGGGGACGAAAAACAGGACAGAAGAGGAGAAAGAAATGCGTGAGATAGCGGTAGAACAGATCGCGCATACTGTTGCGAAGCTGTGCGTGGAGGCGAATTATGAACTGCCGGAAGATGTACGCTGTGCTTTAGAGCAGGCATTGGAAGAGGAAGATTGGCCGGCGGGAAAAAGTGTCCTGCGAAAGCTCCTGGAAAATGAGGCCATCGCCAGGGCGCAGCAGGTTCCGATCTGTCAGGATACAGGAATGGCCTGCGTCTTTTTAGAGATCGGTCAAGAGGTACATTTAACAGGTGGTTCCTTGACGGAAGCGGTCAATGCCGGGGTGCGAAGAGGATATGAATTGGGATATCTGCGCAAGTCTGTGGTGAGAGATCCGCTCAGACGGGAAAATACCGGAGATAATACACCCGCCGCCCTCACGACGGAAATTGTGCCGGGAGACCGGGTTAAGATCACAGTGGCACCAAAGGGATTTGGCAGTGAAAATATGAGCGCCATTCGGATGCTGAAGCCTTCTGCCGGACTGGATGGAGTCAGGGATTTTATTTTGGAGACAGTGGAGGCGGCTGGGCCAAATCCCTGTCCGCCGATGGTCCTGGGCGTTGGGATCGGCGGTACGTTCGACAAGGCCCCACTGCTGGCGAAAAAGGCATTGCTGCGGCCGCTGGACTCTCATCATCCGGATCCGTTCTACGCCGATTTGGAGCGGGAATTGCTAGATGAAATTAATGCCATGGGGATCGGACCTCAGGGATTCGGCGGACGGACCACGGCACTGGGCGTGAATATTGAGACGATGCCCACCCATATCGCAGGACTGCCCTGCGCGGTGAATGTCAGCTGTCATGTGACACGGCATAAGACGGAGGTAATCTAAAGATGGCAAGACGGATTCAACTGCCCTTGACAGAAGAAGTGGCAGACAGCCTTTATGCCGGGGAGGAGGTGCTGCTCTCCGGGGAGATCTATACATCCAGAGACGCGGGGCATAAAAGGATGTGTCAGGCATTGTCAGAGGGGAAGAAACTGCCTTTTGATCCGCAGGACGCGACGATTTACTATGTGGGCCCCACCCCTGCGAAACCAGGGCAGATCATTGGCTCTGCCGGGCCGACCACCAGTGGGAGAATGGATGCGTATGCGCCGACGCTGCTGGCAGCCGGCGTGCGGGGAATGATCGGGAAAGGCACCCGCAGTGAGGCAGTCATTGCGGCGATGAAAACCTGCCATGGAGTTTATTTTGGAGCCATCGGCGGGGCTGGTGCGCTGCTCGCGAAATGCGTTCGGAAAGTGGAGCTGGTGGCGTATGAGGATTTGGGAACCGAGGCGCTGCGGCGACTGACCGTGGAAGAGATGCCGCTGATTGTGATCGTTGATGATAAGGGAAACAACTTGTATGAGACGGGCAGGAGAGAATACCTGAATTCTCGTGAAAAGAGGGGGATTCGGTGAGAGGACGGCTTTTCGACGGGATGGACGGCGACGTTTTGGAAGAAAAAGGGACGGCAGTGTTTTGAAAGAAAAAGGGACGACAATGTTTTGGAAGAAAAAGGGACGACAATGTTTTGGAAGAAAAAGGAGACTACTCCGAAGTGCCTCTATGACAGTGAGAACTGGAAACCCGCGGTGAGGTGCAGCATCTGTACCGGCGAGCAGGTGGCAGGATTTCAAAATATTCATTCTGGAGAGTTTAAAGAGGAGTGTCTAATCCGGGACGAGACAGATTTGCAGAAATTCAAAAAGAAATATAAAATCATTAATGATTTAGAGAAAATATATTAAAACGGAGGACTCCTTCTCTGCCTGGTTGCTCATGATGCAGTGTATATCGATTCGATTTGGTTAGTGCACAAAATTTGTTTGACAAAGTGCAGTCATAGCCATATTATGACTGTAATTGATACGTGTAACCTGTGTCCTCAAAGGATATGAAACTGTATTTTTTAAAATATCGTAAAACAGAACAGCGGAAAACAGTTGTAAAACAGAAAATGCTCTGCTTTGCCGGAACGCGGAACTCAAACTAGCGCAAATTCATCTCGCGAAAAGGAAAAAGCAGGAAGAATTTTTTGTGATGTGCTGAAAGGTGGCGTTTCATTTGGAACCGCGTTCCGCTGCCACGCGCGATGGGAAGGAGATAAAGCATGAAGCTATTGGATGAAAAGAATCTGGAACAAGAGATCACGCAAGTCGTGGAACCATTTCTGGAGCAGTATCGCACGATAGGACGCCTCGATGACAAAATCTATTATGAGCTCTACAAGCTGCCGGGCGCAAAGGCAACCATTGTATTTAGTCACGGCGCGTCGGAGACCTGTGTGAAATTCCATGAATTCATTTACTATGCGATGCAAGAGGGGTACAGCTGCGCCATCATGGATCACCTGGGACACGGACATTCCATGAGAGAGGGAAGAGATCTCGGGGTGGTGCATGTGAGCAAGTTTGACCGGTATGGGGAATTCTTCCATGAGTTTGTTCACTCTGTCGTGATTCCCTCCCTTGGCGGAACGCTGTATTTGTTCGGACATTCCATGGGCGGCTGTATCGCTGCTGACTATCTGGAGAAGTGGCCCGGGGAGTTCAAGAAGGCGGTGCTCAGCTCGCCGATGTTGGGGATCGATACAGGCAGTATTCCCACATGGGCAGGCATGTTGCTGTGCAATGTGCAGTGTTTCCTGAGACGGGGAGACAAGAAGTTGTTTTTCCAGGGAGATTTCAGCGAGAAGCAGGAATTTGCAAGCTCCTGCAGTACATCGGAGGCGCGGTATAATTGGTATCACGCCATCCGCTGCAAAGATCCCGCCCTGCAGCATGCGCCGTCCAGCTATTCCTGGACCAGAGAGGCTGTAAAGGCTGGAAAAAGGGTGGTGTCTCAGGCGAGCAAAATCCAGATACCAGTGCTTCTCTTCCAGGCGGAGACAGACGGATTGGTGCTGCCGGAACCGCAGGAGCGCTTTATCAGCCAGATAAAAGATGGGAAGCTAATCCACGTGGCACACTCGAAGCATGAGATCTATCGCTCGGAAAATTATGTGTTAAAAGATTATTTTGCTCAGATTTTTGCTTTCTATGGAGACGAGAAAAAAGATTGAATCTTTAGACTTGTAACCTTTGGCGTGGCTTAGATGGAACTTTTTGGACTTGTAACCTTTGGTATGGCTTAGATGAAACTTTTTAGATCTATAACCTTTGGCCAGGTCAAAGCGAAAAAGATGCCTATTATGAAAAAATAATGCTGGAGGAAAATAGTTGAAATAAAGAATTCGGCCCTGCCGCGGAGTTGATTGGAAAGCCGCAGCGGGGTCGATTTTTTTGCCTGATCCAGGGTGAACCAAGGGGGGGGGGAAAAAGCTAAGCTTACTCCTTATTCTTAAAGATCTCCCTCAGAAGCTCCATCATTTTCGCGATGTCAAGGGGTTTTGGAAGGTGTCCGTTCATGCCTGCATCCCGTGCCCTCTCTATGTCTTCGTCGAAAGCATTGGCAGTCATGGCGATGATGGGAAGATTTGCCAGCGCGGGGTCATCCATGCCCCGGATAACCTGGGTAGCGGCATAACCATCCATGATGGGCATCTGGATATCCATGAGAATCAGGTCGTAATAGTCGGGGCCAGCTTTTTCCACCATGTCACAGGCTTCCTGTCCGTTTTCCGCTGTCTCGACAGTGAAACCGGCCTCCTGGAGAATCTCCACGGCAATTTCCCGGTTCAAAGCGTTGTCCTCTGCCAGCAAAATCCGTTTGCCGATGAAAATCTCCTCCGGGGGTGCCGGTTGTTCCACTTGCTGCAGACCGGATTTTTGCACAAGGCTTTGTTCCAGGATCCCATGCAGATCAGAGGCGAACAGCGGCTTGCTGATGAATCCGGTGACACCCGCGGTGCGGGCCTCCTGCTCGATATCCGACCAGTCATAGGAGGACATCAGGATAATGGGTGACTCGGAACCCACGATTTTGCGGATCTGGCGGACGGTATCCACGCCGCTCAGCTCCGGCATGGACCAGTCAACGATGTAGACCTCGAAGGGATCCCCGAATTCCTCCGCCTCCTGGGTGCGGGCGATGGCTTCCTTGCCGGAGAGGGCCCATTCTGAGCGCATGCCGATCTGGCGCAGCATTTTCGAGGCACTCTGACAGCAAATCAGATCATCATCCACCACCAGTCCCCGGAAATTTTTCAATTCGGCGATAGGCTCGATCTTCTGATGTTTGGCAGTCAAGCGCAGTTCTAACTCTACGGTGAAGGTGGTGCCATTTCCCGGCTCACTTTCCACCCGGATGGAGCCGCCCATCATGTCCACGATATTTTTGGTGATGGCCATGCCCAGGCCGGTGCCCTGAATGCCGCTGACGGTGGAAGTCTGTTCTCGGGTGAAAGGTTCAAATACCGTCTTGGCGAATTCCGGATCCATGCCGATGCCGTTGTCGCTGACCCGGAATTCATAGATCGCCCGGTTCGGGGCGGAGGTCTGCTTTTGCGTGACCCGCAGGTCGATTCTGCCGCCTGCCGGAGTGAATTTAATAGCATTCGAGGTGAGGTTCAACAGTATCTGATTCAGCCGCAGCCTGTCACAGTAGACTTCCTCATCTATGACATCCACGGTGTCAATGAAGAGTTCCATCTGTTTCGCGTGGATGTCAGATTGAATAATATTGCGCAGCTCTCGTAGAATGTCCGCCAGATTTTCCGGGTGTTCATTGATGGTGACTTTTCCGGATTCGATGCGGCTCATATCCAGCACGTCATTGATCAGAGAGAGCAAGTGGTTGGACGCCTGGGAAATCTTTGAAAGATAATCCCGGACGCGCTCCTGGTTGTCCAGATGGGTGGTGGCAAGCGCGGTATAGCCGATAATGGCGTTCATGGGCGTGCGGATGTCGTGGGACATGTTGTTTAGAAAAGCGGTTTTTGCCCGGTTCGCCGCATCGGCGGCCTCTAAAGCCTTGGAGAGCTGCTGCGTTTTCTCCTCCAATTCCGCGGTGGCTGCAATTACCTTTTGCTTCAGCCTTTTCTGATTGCGGGTGCGCACCAGCAGCAGGGTGACGACGAATAAGAGCAGGAAGAAAAAGAGAATCCCCAGGATACTGTAATTCGGATTCTGGTATAAAAAGTCAACGAGGCTGATGCCCCGCTCCTGTTTGGTGTCCAGTTCCTGTTCCACGATGGTGTTCAGTTCCGCGTCACTTAAGCTGTCGGCACCTTTATCCAGCAGAGAGAGCAGATAGCGCCCGTCAGGGATGTAGCTGCCCACCGCGTAGGCGAAAGAAGTCTCCCCCAGCACGGTGGCGGACAGACGATTGCGGGCATCATCAGCGATGTACATTCTGGCGGAGTAGGTGTAAAGGTTGGCGGCATCCGCTTCCCCGTCCAGCACGGCCTCCACACATTCGTCGGTGGAAGCACACTTTATGATTTTGGTGTCCGGAAAGCGCTGCAGCGTATAGGAATACAGGGCGCTGGCCCGCTCAACCACAGCCACACTTTTGATGGTTCCGGAAAAATTACGTTTCGTCAGGCGGGCAAAATTCGTCTGAAAATAGGGAACCGTGATTTTATAACCTTCCTGCTCTGCAACATAATAATCCCCGGTAAAATCCAGCACGACATCAGCGGTCCCTTTTGCGCGTAGATCATAATACGCGGTATCGTCCTGGACAGGAATGTATTCGTATTCCAGGGAGAGCGTTCTGGCCAGCTCCTCAAAAATAGCAGGCAGGATTCCTTTTGCCTTGCCGTCTTGAAAATAGGAGTAAGGGGCCAGAGCGGGATTCACCAGCACTTGCAGCTTCTTCCCTGAGGCGCGGAAAGAATTGAGGAAGGCCCGTTCCTCGGAATTGATGATGATGGAATTGGAAAGGTCCGTAGAATAATAAGTATCATGGAGGGTATTGCGCCAGCCGGGGTCGTGCAGGTCCATGTCATTGATGCCCATATTGATGCGGTCCATCAGCTCCTTCCGGTCTTTGCGGACACAGATATAAAAAGGACTGGCATCAAAAGAGTCCAGGATCCACTCGTTGTCCAGAAGACGCAGACTGCCGGTGACGACGGCATCCACTATACCTTGCTGCAGAGCGGCGCTGAGTTCCTCCTCTTCTTCGAAATAGACAGGCTGGAAGGAGAAACCGTGTTCCTGGGCGAAACGCTCAAAATTGGCGTTTTTGGAATTGCCCTCTAGCATTCCCACTTTCATGCCGTCATAAGTCGTGTAATCACCGTCCACGATGCTTTGATTTCCTGCCTTTACCGTCAAAATCGTGGAATTAAAGCCGATGTCCTGGTCGGAAAAGAGAAATTCCTTCTCCCGCTCCGGGGTCTTGGAGACGGAAGTTAAGATGTCAATCTCGCCGTTTCGCAGCATGTCCAGGGATTCCGCGTAAGATTTGTCGTATCCCACATACTCATAGTTCCAACCGGTATGAATGGACAGGCGCTGGAGAAATTCGTATCCGTAACCGCTACGCCTGCCGCTCTCCTCGATCACGTGATAGCCGGGAAAAGAAAAAAAGCCAGCTCGGAGCGTTTCTGTCTGAGAGGCAGCCCGAGCGGTTTCAGGCAGAGGAGCGAGCAGACTCAAGAACATCGCGGCAAGCAAAATAGAAATCAGTAATTGTTTCTTTCTTCTCATAAACGTCTCCCTGCCCATCTTAAAACAAAATTCATTCCAAACTAAATTTTACTTCCCTATTTTAAAACGAAATCTATCTTAAA
>CAZROZ010000066.1:7555-8711 GCA_964601745.1 uncultured Lachnospiraceae bacterium
AAATTCATATTAAACCAAATCTATCTTAAGTCGAATTCATCTTAAACGAAATGCCGTCTTAAAATGGATAAGCTCAAAAAAAACAAGGCTACGGGTGGACCACAGTCTGATCGGACTGTTCCTCCCTGATTTTCCTGGCAACCACCACGAATCTGCCGTTGGTGGTGTGATAGCTGCAGGTGATCAACGTCAGCAGCTGATCCCCGTACTCCGCGGTGATCCCGGTGTCATAGAGGGAAGCTTTTTGCACCTGGCTGACGTAATCCCGGAATGACGCTTCGCCGGTCAGATCCGTGTAGCTGTAAAAATGGAAGGAGGAGGTGTCGTCCTTCCGGTAGACTTCCCCATAAAAAGCAGCCATGATCTCATAATCCCCGGGCTCATCTATGGTGTCAAAGTGCACGATGGGATGCTCCTTGTAAAATTCCTCATCGGCATACTTGGACAAAATAGCGAACATGGAGCCGTTCTTCATGTGGTGTCCGTACAGGATGTAATTGCCACAGTCGGGAAAACAATTCCCATCCATGAAGGGGACTCCGCTGACGGCATATTTTCCATTAAAATCCCGGCGGAGATAGTATTCCGGGTCATTCGGTGTATACATCACCGGATAATTCACCACCGTATCATCGATGCTGATCCAGCCGAATAAGTCGTGGTTCTGCTCATAGAGCAGGTCATATTTGTGAAATCCCTCATTGGAATTTGGCTGGGCATAATCATCCGGGGTATGCTCTTCCCCGGTAAAATTAGACAGGGAATCGGGATCGATTTCGCCGGGGTCCTGCACCTGGGCCAGCAGCTTTTCAAATTCTCTTCGCTCCCTTCGCTCCCGGACCTGCTGGGCGATGATCATGAAAAGAGAGACGCAAAATACAATAATGCAGATTGTGCGGATGATAATCAAAATGCGATGACTTGATTTCTTTTGTGTCGTTGGCATTGCTTTTCTCCTCATTCCCCAAATGACAGGCTTAGTAGCCTGGTACGCAAGACAAAGTTTAGTAATTCAAGGTAAAAATTTGATACGCAGGGCAAAATTTGGTGCGCAAGGTAAAGGCTTGACATTCAAAGCGAAGCTTTCACTGGTCAGGGCTGCGCTCGGGAAATCTCTTTGGGTCATCCCAGGCGGCGTCTCATCTGTTCCGGATTA